>JAQTRE010000001.1 GCA_028711995.1 Dehalococcoidia bacterium
CCTTGCTCAAGAGGATGACTATCGGCCTTTCATCTGCTCTTTGCCGTGAGCATAACCGCGCTCGAAGGCCTTCATGTTCAGCTCTTCGGTTCCCTTGGGGACCGAATCCAGAACGGACTTCTTCAGGGCATCCACCGAAACCGTGTCGATCACCGACGCCAGAAAGCCCAGCATGACAATATTGGCCACTGCGCTACGGCCCAGCTCTTCAGCAATGCGGGTGGCCGGGACTTTCAGTATCCTGGACTCCTGCGATTTATTCGGCTTGACCAGACCGTCATCGATGATCACCGTGATGTCATCTCCGACGTTGGCGGCATATTTGGTGTATGCCTCCGGAGACATCGCCACCACGACAGCCGGGTTCTCGATATAGGGATAACCGCCGGGCTCATCGGAAATGACTACCTGCGCGCTGCACGCACCGCCACGCGCTTCCGGGCCATAAGCCTGGGTGAAGGTAGCATGCCTTCCATCGTAAATAGCGGCCGCCTGACCCACGATATTTCCGGCCAAGATGATCCCCTGTCCGCCAAATCCGCTCAACCTGATCTCAGTTCGGCTCATACATCACTCCAAGGGTTGCGGGTCCGGCCCCGAAAATCCGCTTCCCCGAATCTGCCATCTACTCCGTTTCGACTGCCCGGGAAAGAATCTCCTTGCGTTCCCTTAACTGAGCTTCGATAAGGCCAAGCCTCTCTCGGGCATCGTGATATCCGGCATTCTCCGAGAGGTCTCCCTCTTCTCGGGCTTCCGCCACCTGGGCAATGACCTTCAGTCTCTCAGCCGAGAGTTTTTCCATCTCTTCCTCAAGCGTCTGCCGACTCTCCGGCGAAAGCCGGAACGTTTCCCGTTTTGCATTGGTTGCTTTGGCAGCGGTCTTGGGCTCTTTTCTCTCGATGATGCCAATGGCTATGTTACTCCGCACCCATCCTTGTTCTTTGGAAAAGTCAAAGAACTTTTCCAGCGCCTCGGTACGCTTTCTGCGCTCCGGCACTTTCTTGACCTCCATTACGAATTCCCTGGCTTCAACGGTGGTAAGGGTGAACATGGGGCACTCCCTGCCACATAACGTGGCAAAGCGGGAGAGATCTGATCTCATGCCATAGACAGCCGACGGGCTTTCCAGGAATGCTTCAATAGCACTTCCCAGAGAGATACTGTTGTTATCTACCATCAGTCTTCCGTCCTCGCTCCGGGGGGTTGATGGGATAGGTCCCGGAAATTTGCATATTTTGCGTATAGTGTTGCTGATCGACCATTCGACTACTTCTTTGTTGACTGCACCTCAGCGGCAGTTTTTGGGCTTCGAATTCTGGACTGCAGATCGGAAAAAGTGGGGCGCTCGATATCGACAAACTTTCCCACGGTGATCGGATCAGTCATGCCGATCCCCACTTCTCCAAGCTGAGCGCCGTGCTTGATGACGCTGTTATCGCGATAATATTTCAGCTGGGTCAAACCGCTTCCCTGACGGTTCTTTCGCCCATAGTGAGTTGGACAGGGAGTGATCACCTCCACAAAGCTAAAGCCTTTTTTATGGAGCGCCTCCGTCATGGTATTCTCCAGGCGGCGCACATGGATAGCGGTCCAGCGGGCAACGTAAGTAGCTCCGGCGGCCGTCACCAGATTCGGCAAGTTAAATGCGGGCTCAAAGTTGCCCAAGGGAGAAGTGCTTGTGCGCGCATTGACCGGCGTGGTGGGAGCCACCTGTCCACCCGTCATCCCATAAATGAAGTTATTGACACAGATGACCGTTAAATCCATGTTCCTTCGAGCAGCATGGATAAGATGATTTCCGCCGATGGAAGTGAGATCGCCGTCACCGCTGAACACCACCACCTTCATCTCCGGATTAGCCAGCTTCAAGCCGGTGGCGAATGGAATAGCACGCCCATGAGTCGTATGGAAGGAATCCAGCTTCACATAGCCGGCAACCCGGCCGGTGCATCCGATTCCCGAAACGATAGCCACCTTTTCCAGCGGCAATTCGCTCTTGACCAGGGCGCGCAAGAAACTCTGCAACACCGTTCCCAACCCACACCCTGGGCACCAGATATGAGGGAGACGGTCCTGCCTCAAAAGAAAGCCGGTTTCAATGTGATCGTCTTTTCCGTTCCCGTTCATTTGGCCGCCTTCTTAATGGCTTCAAGGATCACCTTGGGATCGTGCACCGCACCACCCATGTGGGGCACCAGAATCGTTTTGGCCTTCCCTGCAACGCATCTCTCTACTTCCAATGCGATCTGACCGGCATTGAGCTCCGGAACCACAAAGGCTTTCACCTTGCCCGCAATCTGCCGGATTCTCTCATCCGGGAAAGGCCATACGGTAATGAGCCGGAGCATGCCCACCTTTACACCCTCTTCCCGCGCGGCCTTAACCGCCAGCAGGGCCACTCGAGCTGAAATCCCATAGGAGCAAACCACTACCTCGGCACCGTCGATCTGATCCTCTTCAATCTCAATGATGTCCTTCTTATTGAGATCGATCTTATCGATCAGCCTTCGCACCAGCTTTTGCTGCGCTTCGGCGCTCATATCCGGATATCCTCTCTCGTCATGAGTGAGGCCAGTCACATGATAGAAATAGCCCTCGCCCGCGTTGGCCATAGGCGGGACCAGGTCGGCATCGGGCTTATAGGGCAAGTATTCCTCCGGAGGAAGGGAGGTTTTTCGGCGGGGGAATATCTCCAGTTGCTCCGGTGGAGGGATGGTCACCTTCTCGCTCATATGGGCCACCGATTCATCCCCCATGATCAACACCGGAACGCGATATTTTTCGGAGAGATTGAAGGCTTTGATCGTCAGGGTGAACATCTCTTGCGGCGAACTGGGAGAAAGCGCGATAATCCCGTACAGACCATGAGACCCCCAGCGAGCCTGCATCATATCACCCTGAGCCGTCAGAGTGGGCAGGCCGGTCGATGGACCCGCACGCTGAACATCGGCTACCACACACGGCGTCTCCATCATAGCGCCAAGGCCGATATTCTCCATCATCAGGCTGAAGCCCGGCCCGGAAGTGGCGGTCATCGATTTGACCCCGCCCCACGATCCTCCCAGGATAGCGGCCATCGAAGCGATCTCGTCTTCCATCTGGATAAAAGTGCCGCCCACCTCGGGAAGCCTCTCCGCCATCCGCTCCGCGATCTCTGTGGCCGGGGTAATGGGATATCCGGCAAAGAAGCGGCATCCGGCACTGATGGCGCCTTCAGCACAGGCTTCATCCCCGTTCATGAAAAACTCACCGACCAAAGGACCGTGACTAGCCATCGCTTGCCTCCTCTTCATCCTGATCTACGGTATTGGCAGTAATGGCAAAATCGGGGCAGAGGAGTTCACACAGACCGCAGCCAGTACAATCGGCAGGATTGGCGGCATACGGGAAATGATATCCCTTCAGGTTGAATTCGGGAGACTCTTTCAGCACATGTCTGGGACAGAAGTTAATACAAAATCCGCACCCTTTGCACCGGTCCGGGATCACATGCGTCTGACCATAAATGGGTTTAACTTTTTCTTGATCTAGAGGGCTTCTCCAGTATTTCATCGGTTCTCCGGACTCCTGCTGGAAAGGTTAGCCGTCATCAAGGACAGCCTTCATTCTATCACAAGCGGGGCGGTTGAATCAAAACCAAGTATAAAATGCTTGATCCACCCATCTTCTTGGGGAGGGGCAACACCACACAGAGCACTACTATTTTGAGAACAAACCCACGGTTCCGGGTCGAATCCGCCGATTGAATCCGGCCGGATTTGCCCTTGACTCAACTCCTTTTGGGCCAAAATCATGCTATACTAGGGAAAATCAAGGAAGCTCCGATCAAGGCCTGCTCAACCCCCGATCTGGTCGAGGGCAGGCCCCCGCCAGGAGGTATCCTGCACCGCTTCATCGGAAATTCCTTAGCCGCTCAAGTTTTAAGTCGAGGATTTATGCACACCACCAGCCAGCTACAGCAGCGAATCCACCAACTGCGAGAGCAGATCAACCATCACAACCAGCTCTATTACGTGCTCGATAGCCCCCAGATCAGCGACGCCGAGTACGACCAGTTGCTGCGGGAGCTCGAAACCCTGGAAGGGGAGCACCCGGAACTGGTCACGCCGGATTCGCCCACCCAGCGGGTGGGCGCCGAACCCGTGGCAGCGTTCGGTGTGGTGGAACATCCCGTCCCGCTGCTGAGTCTGGCCAAGGCTTTTGAAGCCGATGAGATGAAAGCCTGGCACACTCGCATCTCGCGTCTGCTGGAAGGCGAGCCGATGGACTTCGTCTGCGAGCTGAAAATGGACGGCCTGGCGGTATCTTTGACCTATATCGATGGTCTTCTGGTTACCGGAGCCACCCGGGGCGATGGCTACCGCGGCGAGAATATCACTCAGAATCTGAAAACCGTCCGCAGCATCCCAATTCGCCTCCCGGCCGATGCGCCGCGCCAGCTGGAAGTCCGGGGAGAGGTGTTCCTCTCCAAACCAGCGTTCGCTAAAATCAACAAAGAAAGGGCCGAGGCCGATCAGCCGCTCTTTGCCAACCCTCGAAATGCCGCCGCCGGTTCGGTACGGCAGCTCGATCCCCGGATCACTGCCCGGCGTCCTCTGGATATCTTCATCTACGGCCTGGGCTATGCCGAGGGGCAACCGATCCCCAAAACCCACTGGGAGACCATGCAATACCTGAAGTCACTGGGATTCAAGATCAATCCTCTCAATGCCCTCTTCCACGACATTCCCAGCGTGGAAGCCTTTTGCCAGCGATGGGTGGAAAAGCGGGAGAAGCTGCCCTACGATGCCGATGGCGTGGTGGTGAAGGTCAACTCCTTGGATCAGCAGAATCGGCTGGGCATTGTGGGGCGCGACCCGCGCTGGGCTATCGCCTTCAAGTTTCCGGCCACTCAGGCCACCACCAGACTTCTGGATATCGGCATCAACGTGGGGCGCACCGGAAGCATCAATCCTTATGCCATCCTGGAGCCGGTGTCCGTCGGAGGGGCGGTGGTGAGACGGTCCACACTCCACAATGAGGAGGATATCCACCGCAAGGATATTCGGATCGGGGATACGGTGATTGTGCAGCGCGCGGGAGAGGTGGTCCCGGAAGTGGTTGCGCCGGTGGTCGGCAAACGAACCGGTGAGGAGAAGGTGTTTGAAATGCCTTCCCACTGCCCCACCTGTGGCTCCGGTCTGGTAAAAACAGAGGGAGAGGTGATGGCCCGCTGCCCCAATGCGGCTTGTCCGGCGCAGGTTCTCGAACTGCTGAAGCACTTTGTATCTCGCGGGGCAATGGATATCGACGGTATGGGCGAAAAGCTGGCCACCGCTCTCTTCAATGCCGGATTAGTCAAAGATATGGCCGATATCTATTATCTCGACATGGAGAAGCTTCTTGGCCTGGATCGAATGGGGGAAAAGGTCACCTCCCACGTGCTCGACTCCATCGAGAAGAGCAAGAGCAGACCGTTCACACGTATCATCTTTGCGCTGGGCATCCGGTACATCGGATCAGAGACGGCCGATCTTCTGGCTAGGGCATTCCAAAATATCGAAAAGCTGGCTGAAGCCTCGCTGGACGACTTGCTGGCCGTGCCGGGAATCGGCCCCAAGGCAGCCGAGAGCGTCACCACTTTCTTTGCCCAGGAAACCAACCGCCGGATCATCGAAAAACTCCAAACGGCTGGAGTGAAGCTGGAAGCCGAGGCCAAAGAGATTCGGGAGATGCCGCTTTCCGGTCAGGAATTCGTGGTCACCGGCAAGCTGGAAGCGATGTCCAGAACCGAAGCGGAGGCGAAGGTTCGGGAGATGGGCGGCGGAGTGGGAAGCTCAGTGACCAAAAAGACCACTTATCTGGTGGTGGGCGCCGACCCCGGCTCCAAGCTGGATAAGGCTAAGGCGCTGGGGACAAATATTCTGAGCGAGGAAGAGTTCCTCCGGTTGATCAGCACTTAATCGGAGCATCATTTGAATATTGGCATTGTCATTCCCGCGAAAGCGGGAATCCATATAACGAAGCATGGATTCCGGATCAAGTCCGGAATGACCGGCCTTGTATTACATGAGGTGTTTGCAAGTTTTGATCAGAGCTTCTTTACAAAAATATGGATAACATCGCACTGATTGCCACCTCAACCTTCGGGCTGGAGAGAGTGGTCAGAAATGAAGTGGAAGCCCTGGGATTTGGAAAGGTGAAGGTCTCGGATGGAAGGATCGAGTTCGAAGCAACGCCTAACGATATCCCAAAAGCCAACTTGTGGCTCAGATGCGCCGATAGAGTGCTCCTTAAAATGGGCGAATTCGAAGCCCTTACCTTTGAGGAACTTTTTGAAGGAACCAAGGCGCTGCCGTGGGAGAGATGGATCACTGAAGACGGCGAATTCACCGTCAACGGCAAGGCGGTAAACTCCACCCTGGGCAGCATCCGGGCATGCCAGGCAATCGTCAAAAAAGCCGTGGTCGAAAGGCTGAAGGAAAAGTACCACACGGAATGGTTCAAGGAAACAGGGCCGAAATTCACCATACAGATATCGATGCTGAAGGATATCGCCCTTCTGACCATCGATACTTCCGGGGCAGGGCTCCACAAAAGGGGCTACAGGGACGAAGCCGTGGAGGCTCCGCTGAAAGAGACGCTGGCGGCTGGGCTGGTCCTGCTCAGTTTCTGGGATAAGGATAGAATCCTGATCGATCCGATGTGCGGTTCCGGGACGATCCCGATCGAAGCAGCCATGATCGCCCGGAATATAGCGCCGGGACTAAGGCGAGAATTTGCTTCCGAGCGCTGGCCGGAAATCGATGCCAGCGCCTGGACCGAAGCAAGACGCTCCGCACACGATGCCATTAACTCCAATCGCAAACTCCAGATATTCGGTTATGATATCGACGGGAAGAGTATCGAATCCTGTAAAATCAATGCCCTGAATGCCGGTGTCAAGGAGAACATTGTTTTTGAACAGAGGGCCGTAAAAGACCTAATGATCGATAAACAGTATGGAATCGTTATCTCGAACCCTCCTTATGGAATCCGAATGGCGGATTTCCGGGAAATTAATGAAGTCTATATCTCCCTTAACAAGATATTCAGAAAGAAACGCGGGTGGTCGGTATATATATTGACCGCCGACGAGATGTTCCCCAATTACTTCAAACGCTCGCCGCCCGATAGGGTCAGGAAGCTCTATAACGGCAGAATAAAGGTGGACTATTATCAGTATTATGGGGAAAGACCCCGTCAGCACCAGGCCCCCCTGAAAACCGAGCCAGTTCCGGAGGAAGGCTCGCTTCCGGCAGATTAGTGATCTCGATCCGACTGGCTTTTGGGCTCCCATATTTCAACGGGCCCATCAGAGCGTCCCCAATAAATCCCCAGATTTGACTGGTACCAATTTCTCATTGCGATGAAGGGAACTTGGGGCTAAAGTATATCTACTACCTGCGGTTGGAGCGAACATGGCTACTGAATCTGTGGGAAAGGGCTCTGAAATGGATAAGAAAAAAACAAGAACCTATACCATCACGACCAAAGACGGGGCCAGAATGACTGTGCCGAAAGACGTATTTCTGGAAGAGCTGGGCATGGCATGGCAGGCTGGCGCTACGATCAGAACAGGCGACCAATCCGTTCCTGAGAGTCCGGCCGCCAGTTAACCCCCGGAGGCGTGATTCCCGAGAGGAATCTGGCCATTGACGTTCCACATCATCCACCTCTGTCTCTAAAGACCTGTTCAGCGAGCCAAGCTGCGTCGGTCCGCCATTGCCCGTTTCAGATTCAAAACTCTCCTGTTTAGCACCACCCACAACCGCCGAAAACCGCCCCAAAACGCGGGCGATATTTGCAAACCGTCAGACTCCCATTAGCTTCACTTCCGGCAACACAAGTTCAGCATGAGCTATCGAAGGGGATAATAACACACAGCCACCTTCCTATGACCGCTAGGACCGCGCGAATACCAAAGGAGTAAATTGGGCCAGCCAGAGAGACGGGGATTTGAATCCATAATCTGGGACATGGGGTTTTGCGCAAGCTGGTACTCGTTAACTATGTGTGCAGCTTCACCTGCATTATCATAACTTGGCAAATCATACGTACTAACATGGAGTTTCAGAAGACTCGCAGGCTGCATAGTACCCCTCGAAACGGGTATAATATCCTCATGAATCACAAACGATATTATGAAGATATCAAGCTTGGCGAGATGTACCGATCCGGAACGTATCACCTCAGCGAGCAAGCGATCATTGATTTTGCCCGGCAATGGGACCCGCAGCAGGTCCATATCGATCCGGAGTTCGCAGCGCAAACCAAATTCGGCAACGTATTTGCCAGTGCAACTCATCTTGTGAGCATCACGACCAAGCTCTCTAACAGCGCTTGGGGAAGCATCGCCCTGAGTGCTGGCCTGGGATGGGATAAGGTCCGATTTATATCTCCCGGATTGCCGGGTGCCAATCTCTACTCGGAAGCCGAAGTAATCTCAAAACGAGAGTCCGGATCTAATCCAGATGCCGGTATCGTCACATGGGCAATGAGGTTGTTCAACCAACACGATGAACCTGTGATTGCTTATGAGGCCATTGGACTGATCGAAAAATATCACAAACAATAGTTCAAGGAAGCTGCACGGATGAAAATAGAACTGAACTTTCAAGTTACCAAGGAAGATTACCTGAGATTTCTCATGTATTCATCCGGAGAGTCTTCACTGCAAAGAGGACGCCGGAAGAGAAACAGGATAATTGTCACCATTCTTCTCGGCGCCATCTCTGCAATCGGCTTTTCTTCAGGGATCATAGCACTCGGCGGGACTTTTTCTGCCTTGACCGTCCTTGCGTATATCCTCCACCCACGATTCACAAAGTGGTGGTATGAAAAACGGTATAGCAAGTTCATAAACAAAACTTATAGAGAGAAGATCGGGAAGGAAGCGATATTCAGACTTGAGGAAGATGGTATCTATGAGAGCGGTGCAGGCACCGAGGGGAAAATCGAATTCTCTGCCGTGCGTTCGATAGTCGAACTGGAAAACCATTTCTTAATTCGCTTGAAACAGTCAGCATCCATCATTTTGCCAAAAGAAAGACTGAATAAGAAGATACTGCGACGTTTTATTCAAGAGGTATCGAGACGAACAGGTCTTCCGATAACAGATCACACAGCAAGACGATGGAGTTGAACCAAGGCAACTCATCTTTCGCCCTACAAAACAAAAATGGCCCCCGTCGGAAAAAATCCTAGAGGGCCGTTTTAGCTTCGGTTTTTGGGGTGGGTAGAGGGGATCGAACCCTCGATCTCCAGGGCCACAATCTGGGGACTGCCCTCCCACGGCATGTTTTTCTGTATCATAGCATGACATTTCACATTCAACAAGATGCCCCATGGTGATATGTCATACCACCAACGGTCGGTCAATAACGCCGACTCCGTGATCGAAATGTGATCGAACTGTCAGATTCGCTCCAGGCTCACTCTGCGGGGGGGGGGGGGCAGAGGGTTACCCCCATCAATAACTCCTTGCCGGTAACAGACTATCGCCAGTTCCTCCATCAGCGTCAAGGTATCCTTGGCATAATAACCCTTTGAGGGTTTCTCAGCTTCCAAATGTATTGCAGACAGAATCTCATCGATAGTCATGCTTTTCCCTTCCCTTTTGGTGGTTATCACTGTTTCCAGGTAACCAGTGCTGGCCCTAAAATAAGATTGTGCCGAGTGTTGCTACGGTCCAAAAGGACACCGCCCTGCTCCTCACGAAGCGGGGACACTCGGCACAATCTTGCGAACGCTTCTAACCATCCTTGACCTTACATCAAGAATGGGATGTTGGGCCCTTTCGGTTTTAGCAAAACATTTATACCATATTCGGTGGGATTTGTCACGTCACTTCGCTACATGGAGAGGCCCAGATTAATGGGGCTTAATTCTTAGCTTCGTGGGACCTTGCTCTTACCCTATTGGAATGACGGACCTAGCCTGCCTGAGGCCATCATCAGCCTTCTTCCTGTGGTGTGTACTTGACCGATAGCGTTAGCATCCCTGTGGCGAGCCCTATTGCAACGGCCTGAGTGCGGTCCCCGGCTCCCAATCGCTCCAGTATGGCCCCCACATGGTTTTTGACCGTCTGTTCGCTGATTCCTAAATGAGCTGCAATCTGCTTATTGCTCATTGCTGGTAGCAACGCAAATATCTTCCCCTCTGCCGGGGTTAGCCGGGGTCTTCCCCTCGGAACATACACGCTGTCTCGGACTATGACGTGGATTTCTGTCTCTCTGGATAGAAGATTCTCGCTGTTCATCGCTTTTTCATCCTTTCTTATTTGAGCAAGTCTTCCACTGTTTCCCATCCCGCACCTGGTACCGATGCCGATCGCACCTGCATAGCTGATCCCGCCAATCGAGTGTCGCTGTCCGGGAAGTGGTCGCTATGGTTCTCCAGCGATGGCGACATGGCTTGGTGGGGAAACTCCGTCATTTGCTGGCCACCTGCTTGAAGAAATATCCCACAATCGCCCCGACAAGCGCAGCGTAAAGCTCAACTGGGATCGTCACATCGCTGGTTACGAATTTGTATACCAGCCCAAGGGTGAACGCAAGGGCTATCACCCCCTGGACAAAGGCCCATCCGATCTGCGCCAGTAACACCCGGATGAAGGACTGCTCGACTGTCTCGGCAGCGGGGGCTACATTAGCTGTAACCGCAATCACTGGCGCACCTGAAGCGTTTGATCCTGGAGTCGTCTTTTCTTCTTCTGCCATTTCATACCTCCAGAGTTTTCACTTCAAGAGTCCGGCGTCTTTGAGCGCCAGGAGCTTGACTACCTCAAGCCATTTGACGGTCTCCAATTCATTGACATTCGCTGTCCAATTGACATGTCCCTCTTTATCAACTGTGATCTCGATCTTCAAATTCTCAGGCATTCTTCTTTACCTCACCCGTTAAATCGGACCGGGTTTTCTTAGGTGGCATGACCCTGATGGCCTCCTCAGCAATAAGCACCTTCTGTTCTTCCGATGTCAAGCCATCTAACCGACTCAGGGGAATTTGCAGTTGAAGTCCCTCGTCATCAACAAAGACCTCAGCTTCCAGTATCTTCCCCCGTTCGTGAGCGCTTCTGATCGTTACTTTTTGATTTGCCATCCTGTCCTCCCTAAGTCAAACTCCTGCCTGAAATGAACTGCTGAACAATCACATCAACCCGGATGCGGGTCAAGTCGTTTGGTGTGAACTTGACGGTGTGCCAACCACGCTGAATATTACCTCCGCCGTCAACCGCTAGGTGCCGGGTGATATCCACATCCGTCTGATACGTCTCGCCCGTCGCAATCACCGTCCCGTCGACTTCGATGTCGACGCCAGTTGCCGTTGGGCCCTGGTATATCCCAAAGGTCAGATCATGGCTATGGGCTGGCACGGTAAAACTATGGGTATGATTTGGGACATAAACCAGGTGGGTATGGTCTGGAATGTATACTGTATGAGTATGCTCCACGGCAGTTGAAGTCCAGACAGCGTTTCCGGACGATGGTGAGCCAACTATTGCCAGAGAGCCGAGGTCACTTCTGCCCAGGTATATCCAATCTGTGGGCGCGTCTGCAATACCTTCGGCTGGTATAGCATGTGCGTGGGAACCACCTCCTGAGCTGGTTGTCGCGCTGCCTCCACCGGAATACGTGGACGTAAAAGTTCCCCCACCCGCGTCGCTACTGACATAACCTCCTCCACCTGAAGCCGCTGCCTTAGCGTAAGCCCAAAACGCGAGTACCTTCCAAGTCAAGAGCACCGCGTTGATGCGCACCGCTTGCGGGTGCAGATAGAACTCATGCTCATAAGGGTGAGTTGGATCGCAGCTCGCGGTTTCCAGGAACGGCGTCAGGTTGGTGTAGCCGTCGGCATACTGGTCGCTGACAGCCTGCTTGCTGGCTAATTTGCTCAGGAAGTCGCCCAGGTTCTGGGTAATATTGGTAATATCCAGCGTAATATCTTCCGGCTGTCCCAGGTCATTTTTTCTGATCTTGACAATCTGCAACCTCTGTTCTATACCGAGATCCTCGTCAATCACCATTACCTTGCTGCCGAGCTGAAGCCGCTCGAACTCCCGGCCCGGATACAACCGGGCGAGGTCTATGGAGTTGACCTTGTAGGTAGCCTTCGGATTCTTGATGTCGGTCAATATCGATCGCGCCCGCTCGATGAGCGTGCTCGGATGATTGATTCTCTTGTCCACCCACGGCTGAGAGATCACACCGTAAACTGTGGCTGTATCGGCCCGGAGATAATCGGCATGAACATGGGTAATCGTGTAACTCGCTGCCGGATCGAAGTCGGCGATAGCACAACGGATGACATTATCGCCGCTACCCTGTTTCCAGACTGAACTGTTATCGGCTCCGTTCTTCTTGACGATCATTCCGGACGGCAGAACATTGCCCGCACCACTCCAAACATAGGCTGCATACTGGCCGCCGAGCGTGAGATAGCCATAACTGGAATCGCTGGATTTCGTGGCCACCACATCCGTTTCTGTCCAGTGGGATAGCTTGAGCTGATTCTGAGCCTCTCCCATACCCAAAGGAAACAGGCGCGTGCAAAGCGCTGTCCTGTCGACCTTCCTTTCAACCTGGGTCATGTTTTTCCGGTAACGGAGCTGCTGACCCTTATCCTCACCGATGCTCTCTTTAATCCAAAGCTTGCGGATGGCCGGGTTCTGCGGATCCGGCCGGACATAGATATACCCGTTCACTAGATCGCGTACTGCCCAACACGCCTTCAAGAGGTATTCCCACTCAAATCGGATGGAAATCAACTTGTCCAGATTCGCATCGATTCCGCCAAGAGTCACTTTGATGCCAGTCACCTGGTAATTCAAAAGATCGGTCAAGACGGTGCTGGCAAGTTGGTTTGTGGCCTCGTAGTAACCGGGGACGATGTCCCTGAGAAGCCTGGCAGCAAACTGTTCGCACTGGGCTTTGATCGTCGATGATGTGCTGTGATTCGCGGTACAATCGGTAATCAGATAAACGTCCTGCAGGCTGCCGTCCTCGTAAATCCAGACCTCTCGATCATCCTGGATATATGAAGCCTTGGGGTCATCGACTGGAAGTGAGAACCATCCTTTGGGCACCAGATTCACGGCCTGCTCGTATCCTACACCGAAAGCATTCTCCATGATGGCCAGCAGGTTTCCGGCAGCATCGTGAATCTCGACCCTGAATGATTTTACAGCCACCTATTGCTCCATGTGCTTCTGATCGTTCCGGATGGAAAGCCAGACACGGTGAGATAGTTGATCGCGTTTCCCTTCAAGACCGGGAATTCGCTGGCTGTTACACCGGCCATACTCGGCAAATCATTCAGGTAGACGGTCATCCTCTCGGAATCGATTTTCAGGATATCGCCTTCGGCCAGGCCTCCTATCCACTGAAGCTCGGATTCAATGCCGAAAGTGCGGTTCTGAATTGAGACCACCGCATCGGCCTTATCCTCGATTGCCGTCAACTCGATCACAGGTGAGGCATCCATGTCGCCGCCTACCACCACCATAATCGTTTGAGGGTCTGATACGATATCCTGTACATCCTCGGACGCGACCCATGAATATGCAAAGGGGTCTGGGCAAATCATCCCCAACTCGAATTCCGCTATGACAGCACCTGGGCTGACCTTCATGTCAGCCTGATATCTGGCTAACCAATAACGATCATTCTGCTTGTCAAAGAGAAGGGACTTGAGTCCACTTCTGCTGTCAAGCGTCTGGGCTATCCCTTGAAGCGCCTCCAACAGTTCGGCATACGAGTTGGCCTTGACCCAGCAGCGAAGATTGAAACAACGGGGAGCATACTCTGGAAGAGTGTCATAGGCACCGTGCTTACCGGGTATCACAAGCAGGTTATCGCGGGAACCAGCGAGGATCTCACGTTCGGAACCACGAAGAAGACGGCAACCGTACATCGTGCCCAGGTGTCTGTAACCATAGACAAAGCTTGGGTCGCCACCTTTTCCCGTTGGATCATTTTGCGTCCATGCCCACCACCAATAGTTCATCAATGACTGGATGATCATATTAAGCCCCGCTCCTCATTGCGCTCTTTTGGAGATCGAATAGCGCCTCCGCAACTCGCTGAATGTCCGCCTCTTCCCGGATGATCATCTGTGCGATATGAAAATGCTGGGTGATCGTATTGACGATCCCGCCGCTCTTCATCTTGCTGTCCGGAACGATCCATTCCGATCCTTGCTCAGCCATGATCCCGCGCCGGCCGGTTCGTAAGCCGTACATCAAGGTCGGTTCGGTGATCAGCCCGCCAGTCGCATGTCCATAAATTGGCGAACTGACTGGCAGATCCGATATGTACGGGCCATAAATCCCTTGGCTCTTGGCTTGCTCGTCCAACACCTGTTGCTTTGCTGCTATCAGGGCTTTCTGGTATAGAGCTTCTTCGGTGACTTGCCGGGCGTGAGAAGCCTTCGTTTCAGTCTCCTCATCCACCAGGCGCTGTTTGGTTGCTGCCAGCTTGATGTTTTCGGCAAAGACCGCCCATGATGCCTCTTCAGCTATCTGCGCAAGTTTCTGTTGCAGGGCGGCGTCGAGAGCCGTCTTCTCATTGGCGAGGCGGGTCTCCGTCTCCTTGAGCATCTCGGATTCATGAGTTTTCTTGGCCTCCAGCTCTTCCTGTAGCGCCGTTTTCTTATTCTCGGCCTCAGTCCGGACATTCTCGATGGAGTCTCGCAGGGCTTCTTTCTCTGCCTCTCTGGAATCCAGAAGTTTGTCGCGTTCGACCTGGGCAATGAACTCATTCAAGTCTTCGGTCGCCGAAGCCCGATCCGCATCGTTATCGGCCTGAGCCACTTTGTCCTGCAGCTCAAGCAGCCGTTTCTGATTTTGCTGGTCCTCAAGGATTCGGTTCTCGTCCTTCGTTCTGGCATCAATGGCGTCGATCTGATCCTGATATTTTTGCACCGCTGCCTGAGTGTCCTGGTCAAGAAGCTTGAACTTGGCAGCATATTCCTTGTCCAGCAGGGCCAGCTTCTCATTGCAAGCAGTCCTGGCTGCATCCAGCTCCTCATCGAGCTGTTGTTTCATATCATCCGTGGCCTGTCGGGCCAGATCGATCTTTGACTGGTGATATTCCTCGGTTACCCCGTACTCTTCTCTGATCTTGGCAACCGCATCGTCATATTCCTGCTCCGCTGCCTTGCGCTTTTCTTCGATCACAGCGAGCTGATCCTTCAACTGCTGATCGAGTTGATCCTTGAGAGTAGCCGTCAGCGCCTCGGCCTTGAGCTTGATATCGGCCGCCATTTCGTCATAGGCGTCTTCAGCTTCTTTGGCGTGCTTCTTATGGAATGGGTTCATGCTGCCGAAAAACCCGCCGACCTTGCCAGCCACGTCACCGATCGCCCCGCCCACTTTGCTGGGCAGGAAGGTCACAACGTCAGCCACTTTTTTGAGTTCATCCTTGAACATCGTGAAGGCTTTGTAGATAGCGCCGCCCGGAAGCAACCAGCCGAAGCCGCTATTGTAGACACCTAGCACCGTGTCCTTAACGCGGTTGAATATGTCCATAATGCCGCCCCATATCGTCTTGGCGAAACCGGATATCTTATCCCAGTTCCTCCAGAGAAGAATACCGGCGGCGACAACGGCGGTGATTGCGAGACAGACCAGCCCAACCGGTCCAGTCAAAAGGGTAAAAGCAGCACCGACCAAACCGATGCCGGCTGCCAGTGCGGGCAACATCCCGATAAGAAGCATCAGCGGACCGGCTATCAAAGCAAATCCTCCTGCCAACAATACTGTAACAATAATGACCTTTTGAATCGGAGAGGGCATATCCTGGAACCAACCCATCACCGTATTAAGCACTCCCAGCAAGTCCTTGGCCACCGGGATGAAGGTGGTTCCGGCTTCTTCCATCAGATCGGAAAAGCTGTTCTGGACGTTTGCCATTGCCCCGGCTGTGCTCTGACCATAAGCTTCAGCTTGGCCGCCGAACTTGGCCTGCAATTGACCAAGAGCCTGTGTGGCAGTAGCGCCTTTTCCCAATTCGATTCCGTAGCGCGTGAGGATCTCCGTGTTGCCGGTTGACACCCTGCCCACTATCTGGGCGGCTGAGGTGTAATCCATGCTCTTGGCAACGGCCACGTCGAGGGTCAAGGGCAACATCTTCATGGCGACGTTATAGTCGCCTGTGATCTCTACCAGAGCGGCCAAGGCCTTCCGCTGGTCATCGTCTGAAACGGCTGTCTTTTTTGTGGTTGCCGCAATGGTCTTCTCCAGAGAGCCTTTGACCTTATCGTAGTTCACGCCGACGTTTTTCAAAGCAGAGGACAACTTGATGATCCCCGCCTCTTCATCGGCGGCGGCCTTGGTGGCCATCACCAGCACACCCGCCATACCCACGCCAAAGCCAGTCAAGGCGCCGCCGACCTTCTTGAGGGTCTGGTCTAGGCCACCGAGCTTGGTCACGGTGCCCTCAAGACCCTTAGAAGCCTCGTCTTTGAACTTCAGTAGGATTTCAAGTGTTGTTTCTGCGCCCATCGTCAGTCACCATTTCTGGATTTCCAGTCCGAATACTTTGCTTCGGTCTGCATAAACTGCCAAATCTTATCGACCATCAACGCTGGAGCTTTCAGATAGTCCTCGCAACTCCAGCCCATATGTTTCATAATCAGGTAGTCTCGATAGAACTCGGGGGCTACTCCCCGGCCTTGCTTGAGGAGAGACCAGAGATCGACGTCGATGTCCCCTCCTTCACCACCTGGGCCAAGAAAGGGTTCGCTTCGATTACCCCCTCGGTGATCTTGTCCACCACCATCGGATCGAGGTTCAGGATATGGGCGTTGTCGATCGGAGCCTTTGAACCATCGCCATCCTTGAACGTCCAGTCGACGACAAATGTCTTGAAGAAGTCGATCGCCCTTTGCTCCTCTGACTTCGCGCGGTTATCCATGGACGCGGCCAGCTTGAACCGCAACTCCTGATCAGCGATCTTGATCGTTACCTGTTCATCCTCAATCGTGATCACCCTGGTCTTGTCGAATACAAATGCCTTCATGTTCCCTCCCTCTTAACAAAAAGGGCAACGAACAAAGTCCTGTCCTTCATCCGTTGCCCTTGGTATACCTCGTGAATCCAGCTATTTACCGAATCTGTTTTCTATATCATCCAGCACCTTCTTGAAGATTTGCTTAACATCGTCAATGTTCTTCCGAAACGTATTTCTGAACGGGTATCGGGGTTTGGTTCCCACCTCTCGGATCGACTGCTGAATTGCCCCTACCCTATTCTCAGAAATGCCCTTCCTTCTTGCCCAGGGCTTCAGCTCTGCCAATGGAACCGTGTGAGGGTTCTGTCCATACTCGATGTCCGGCGCGTATTCTACGCTGGTTCCAACCCGAGCCCAAAGCGGAACGACATCAGGCGCGACAGAATGCGTGACTGAACCCATAAAGCGCCCTGTGTCAACCGCCCCAACCCTCTTGATTTCCTTCTTGGCCTCTCCCTCCATCAGAATGCTGGCGTCTTGCATCGCCTTCCTGACAGGCGGACCGATCAACGTGTCCGGCCTGAGCTTCTTGACGAGTTCATCCAGGCCATTGCATTCGATGTCCATCGTCTCCCTCTACGGCAGAGTTGCAAGACTGTTGACCACCCTCACCAGCCATTCATTGTCCCAGGTCGGATCGAACGTGCTCGTAAGTTTGACGTTCACGACGTCCATTCCGTTTTTGGTGCCCAGGCTCTCCCAATTAGTGTAAACGCCACAAATATCCAGCGCAAGCCTCTTAGCATGGCCTGTGACAATCTGCGATCCCGGAATGCTGAGCCTGATGAACCTCTTCGTTCCGGCATAGTATGCCTCGAATTCTGCGTTGGCCGTCTCGTTAAACTGGAAAGTCATGTCAAGTTCGACACTGCGCGGCCCCTCAGAATGGTCGGTAAACCAAAGCTCTCCATCCAGGAAATCTTGCGGTTCATACCCGGTGTCAAGTTTCCAGGTAAACTCGGTCAGCGTTTTCGACTTCTGGGTAGTTCCGATGGTAGCCCCGCTATCGTTAATGAAAACGATTCCCCTTTTGGCAACCACGTCCTCAACGGTCGGAACCACCAGACCGGTCTCAAAATCAGCCTTGGCAAAATTCTGGCCGAACATGTTGCAGGCGAGCTGTACTGCCTCATTGGCGCCGCCCTTGATTTCCAGAGTTTTGGCCAGCACGTACTTGGTGATGAATGCCTGCACGTTGTTGCCATAGCGTAACGTGAAGCTGTTGGGGTTGTTTGCGCTGGTCAGACTCGGAACGAATGCCCACTCATAAGCATGAACAGAACCAGGGTCTGAGTCGAGCTGGGTGGGCACGATGTTACCCCTGATCGACATCAACAGATAATACAGGCATTGTTCAAACGAGAACGTCCCCTGCCGGCTGATTTCAGCTATCGTGTTGGTCTTGAGGTAACGTGTGTACTTCGATAGATGGCCGGTAGCCTCTTCAGGCAACGTAACAGTGGGGTTGTCTTTGTGGGTAAAGTTCCCCAACAGTACAGCCGTCGCTTCGGCCTCCACCCCATAACCACTCTCTTTGCCTATTTGCGCTTTGCGGAATGCAGAACTTGATACCACCATAATTCACCTCCACACTAACTGAATTCGAATGCTTCTTTGGGCCGAACTTCTAACAAAAATTCAATACCGACATAAGGCGTTTTGCCCCACTCGGTATTCACTCGCTGATATCTCGCAATCCGGCTGTCAACCACCAGCCCTCCCAGTGTAATATTGTGATCGAAGGCGTCGAGCGTCGCGCCGATCAATGGCTCCAACTTTTCTTCAGCGGTCGGCAGATCCGGCCTGGCTACCAACACCACCATCCTGAGTCGGTGAGGCACGATCCTCTCCGACGGGTTTCTCACGATATCATCACTATCGCCAATGAAGTTCAAGAAACATGGCGTATTGGGTATGCTCTCCGGCGGATAGGCCAAAGCCTCTTTCACGCCAGCGACCGACTTCTGGATCAACACAAGTTTTTTCCTGATTTCACTCAGTTCTGGATCCATCATTCCCTCACGGATACAGTATTGCTTTCCGGCGACCTAACCCTTTCATCAACAGCCGATCGTCATTATCGAATCCGTCATAGACCGAAAACCCGCCGAATTCAGGCGAGGCCAACGCCCTGGCATAAGCAGTGTCTTTTCGCTTGAACAGCCGAGCCGCATTCTTGGCGCAAACGACCTGAACCTGTTCGGGTATCGACTCATACCCCCAGACACCGGTTACCTCAAGCGATCTGGTCTGAGTCGAGAACTTTTCCAACTGGCCGTTCGGCAGGAGTTGTACCCACTTCTTCGGGGTCGAATTCTCGGGCCCCAGGGTAAAGTCAGTATTCTCAACCAGCGTGGTGGCAAACCCGCCATCCATGCCAGTGTCGATCTTGACCGACGTAAGCGATCTCAAAGTGTCGATCAACTGGACCTTTCCTCCTGACGTGTTGTAATACTTGGCCGACTCAACATCGTTCACCAGGAAACTCTGACCCCATTTGGCATCTATGCCCTTGGTAACGACCTTAATCAACTTGAGTATCAGCTCATCCCAGTCACTGCCGGTCAAACTCAGCATTTTCTTGACTTCATCGACCGTGCAATAATAACGAGATGATTGCAGCTCGGTAATGAATGTCTGGTTGTAGGTGATCAGCGTCAAACTGGTGGTCTCGATATTGCCCGAACCGATCTGAATGCCATCCGAATCGGCCAGGCTAGTCATCCCTCCGGTAGCCGGATTCTGCATGGTCCAAAGCTTGGTCTCAATCGCATCAGCGGTCGAAAGCTCAGCCCCCAGCACTTTCTTGGTGAACAACAGCAAGCCCATTTTGTAATTGGCATAGAATCCGTCGAGCTGGCTGGCATAATCGTACATGCCCTTGCCGTTCCACATCATAGCCGCCTTGAAGAACCACTCCAGCGCCTTGTCCCTCTTGCCCGCAAAGAAGTAGTCGAGGGCCACATAGCAGCAGGTATCAGCGTATCTCTCGGGTATCAAATAGACGAGCTTATCATGCCGCCGATATGCGACGAACTTTTCATTCGTGCTTGAGTACAGGTGATTCGTGGCATCGCCGATCCGGTCGTATCGCGGGATGTCCCGGCCGACGACGACCTCGAACATACCCGGCTGACCCACTATGCCGATCAGTCGTTCCACCTCTGCTTTGATGACTTGAGAATACGTGGGTCGCCACGGTTCCAAAGCACGATAGGCAAACAGGTTATCAGAGTAGACCCAGAAGACGTTCTGGTAGGTCAATGGCAGATCATGGAACTCTTCCTCTGCCTGGAGAAGCCAGTGCGTTCCCTGATCATCACTCTCCGCACACATGTGTACACTGTCATCGTACAGGCTGAGCATATATTCGCATGCCTGATCAATCTGTTGTGTTGTCGGTGCCATAGGTTCCTCGACTTGAAATTCTTCTGGCCGTCTGGTAGAATGGGCCCATCATGACTACGTTAACTTTATCCAAACAACGGCCTCGAATCTGGTTGAACTCCGTGATCGCTTTCTTCATTGTCGCTGTTGCGGCCGGTTTTTTATGGCTTCTGATGGAGTCACCCTCTGGTCACAACATCCTCTGGAGTTTTGGGACCGGATTCGGCGCTGCTTTCGTTCCCTTTGGATTGATTACGGCTGCCATAATACTTGCACCCCCTGTCTTTGTGGCTCGAAAGCTCCGGCCCACTGACACCCACATTTTCTATCCCGTGTTTGCCTTTCTGTGGGCCGTGCTTTCTTTCCTCATCAACTGCCTGCTCTTGATCTTTCTCGCCGGTCTGGCTGGATGATCAGTAGATGTCGATGACGGCCAACTTCACCTGATTGCCGGTCGGGATGTAGATATAACTCCCGCTACTGACACCACAGTCACTGGTATTGCTGTTGAATACGATGCTGCCACCTATGCTCCCCGTGTCCACGTAGAAATACCGCTTGAAAATCTCCACCTCGATCGCCACGCCGAGTCCGCAAGTGTACACTTTGACGTTGTTCCATAAGAGATAGCCCGGGAACCAGTAAGGATCAAGGTCTATATCTGTGTACGACAACACTGTACGCACACCACTGACAACCTTGGCCAACTCAACCCTGACCTGATAACGAGGATTCTGTTGATAAGGGGTGTAGTACCGCGTATAAACGACAACCTCAACCCGGGTATTCCCATCGCTGGTTGACCGGATGGCCGGCAGTTTAACCCAAACCTGAAAGGTGTCTGTGTTTGGCGGGGTATTCGTAGCCCACCATTTTGCGGTATAGATAATATTCGTATGAGCAGCCTCAGTATAAGCAGCGTTGGCTATGCCTGAGAAATCGCCCCTTTTGCCATACGTGGGATCATCCTCAATGGTCGGAGTTCCGCCCTGCCAGGCAAGCCGAGATCCATCAACAAAATATTCTTTCCACCTGTCGAGGCTGATGGCCTTGTCTGACAAAAGCGAAGGGTAGATTTTCCCCGCATACTTATTCTGGATTTTGATCTTGTCGCCACTTGTGACCGGTACCTCAAGCGGGATGAAATTATAGCAGTAGTCTTGGGCTGCCACCTCGAAAGCTTTGTTGCCGTCGAGTGCCGCCTCACTTCCGCCAATGTAGCCCGCTATCTCTCGGCTGTTCGGCTCGACAAGTCCTCTGATGACAAAATCTTCAGGTGCTGTGAACGTGAGGATTCCGGTGTTCGGGTACGGGTGCATGAACTTGCTTATCGTCGGTACTAACTGATTCATTTCTTTCTCCTGTTAATAAATATCTACGGCGGCCAACTTGACTCCGTTGCCGGTCGGGACAGACAGGTAGTCACCGCTTGCGATGGATGCGTCTTCGACCACAACAGCGTTGTCTTGATAGGAGGACCAGTTGGAGTTATAACTCAGCCCGCACTGGACATACACCCATATCTTGTTCCGGTTGAATCGATACTGGAACTTGTACCATTTCTCTTTGAATACCGAATACCCGTCTGATAACGAATACTGGTAGGAACCAATGACAGTTCTGGTACCACTCACAACCTTTGCAACCTCAAGTCCCAAGTACGCTGGGAGAGGATACGCAGCTCCTTTAGTGAGAAGCCTGATATCGTATCGGTTGTCTCCGGACTGGTCAGATCGGATACTCGGCAAGATCACCCAATCTGCAAAAGAGCCTCCGAATGAAGGGGTATTCTTGGGCCAGTAGTTTCCATTAACAATGATGTCACCATGGCTGGCACTGGAATACGCAGCGTTGGCGATGCCTCCAAAATCGCCGCGTTTTCCGAAAGTCGCATCATCCTCGATGGTCGGTTGGGCTCCGGACCAAGTCAAAGTCTTTCCCGTCATGAAGTATTCGATCCAGCGCCTCAACTCCACGAACTTGTCTGAGAGCAAAGAATACTTCGGGCCCGCCGAATAGTTGCAACAAAGCTTGATCAGATCACCCTCCGCTAATGGTATCTCCAATGGCATGAATTTGTAACATAGATCGTCCTTGACGAACTGGCCAACTTTCTCACCATCACTGAGACCCTCAGTGCCGCCTTTGTATATCTCGGTCAAGTAAGCCGACTCATTACCATCGATGAGGCCCCGCAGAACGAAATCCTCGGGTACATGGAATGTGCAGACAGACTGGTGACAGCCCATCTGCAAATGCTGAGATATTACTGGCACTAACTGATACATTTCTTTCTCCTTACTCTCGAGTCAAATTCACCGTCTTGTCGGTGAGCAGTGAAAAGGGATGGTTGTTATACTGTGACCAGAGTTTGATGCGTTCACCCTCCGCAACCGGAATTTCCAGCGGAATGAAGTTGTAGCAGAAGTCCTGATCCATTGCTTGTAGTTCCAGCGACCCGTCCTTCGTGTCTTTCGAGCCTCCAATGTATATTTCAAGAGTGAAGGCTGGATCAAAGACCACGATTCCCCGAATCACAAAATCAACGTCAGGAATCCATGTCTTAACCGTATCGTGGTCCGTATAGCGGTCCGCACTGTTTGCAGGTTTGAGCTGGTTCATCTTTACCTCCTATCCGATTTCAAGCGTAGTCAGCTTGAGATTGTTCTTCACTGGTATCAAAACGCACTCGCCCGCCGGAATGGCGTCATCGACGGCCTCCAGACGGTGATTCACTCGGTCTCTATTGGATTCCTGGATCGAGAACAGGGCCTGAACCGATTTGCCGCTGGCCTCGAAGGTGAAATCTGTCGGTGAGAGTTCATAACCCTGAGTGCTGGTGCCGAGCTGACAAGCCAGCACTTCCCGTTTGCCGTTGGCATACCTCACCAGCCTTGACAGGACATGCCAGTAGCTACCCCGGTAGGCCACCACCTCAACGGCGTACCTGACAGCTCCGGATGCGTTCGATCTTACCGAAGGCAAGGCAAACCACAGCTTTTCTTTGGCGTTGTGGATCGGCCTGGACGCCTGCTCGAACCGCCCGGCTATCTGGATGTCCTTGTGCGGGTTCTCCAGAACAGCATGTTCCTTGATCCTGCTGAAGTTCCGGTGTACTATTCCTGTTTCTGATTCTTCAAGCTCCGGTGCACCCCCTTTCCAATCGATATGCTTCGTGCGGATCTCCTCGATGATTGCGACTTTCTCTTCCATCGTCATTCTCCTTGCTGCTCCTCGGTCTCGATGCCGAGTTCTACCCAGCGGTCCTTGAACGTCTCAAGAGCCCCGTAGCGGTCGAGATAGCTCAACCGATGCGACAAGCGCGGGTCTCGCATCAAGTCCATGTTCATCAACCGCCAGGCTTCCGTCCGGTTCGGGCAGGTGCTATACCGATATGAGCATCCCGGCTTGTGCGGGAGAGTCTGCCCGTAAGGCGCTGACACTCCGCACTCGCTGCACGTCTGAATCGGTGGCGGCATCTGTGCGCCTTCCCCATACTCGTTGGGCGGATTCTGCATGTAGACGCCACCCAGGAAGAAGCCACAGGCCATCATCTGGGTGTTGACGTCGTCCCACCACGGGGAAGTCGTTCCCACCGATGGCCCCATCTGTATTCCCGATAGCACGGCAAACTCCCCGAGGTCTTGCCTCACCATCGGCATGCCCGCTATCCAATCGATGTAAAGCTCGGACTCGGTATTGGCATAGTCGGCCACTCTCACCTGAAAGTTCCGGTCGGTCAGATTGAGGCTGATACTCCTCATGCACATGGCCTTGTACTTACCCGACTCCACAAAGTCACTGCGCTTGATGGCCCACTCTTTGATCTTCACCATCGCCAATGGATCGCCGCGAGCCACCCACACCTGAAGCTTGCACAAGGTGTTATTGGTAGCCGCCGCGTTGCTCACCCTGGCCCTCATATCAACTTCGAAGAAAGTTCCGGGGATAACGTCACCTTCGCTAAAAAGCTGGTCACCGGAAGCGCTGAGTTTGACGGCACTCTTGTACATGGCGCTACCCTCCTCGACAAGTGCGCCTTGCCAGAGCATGTCATAGCTTTTTCTGAACCAGAACGCCTTGACTTCTTCGCCTAATTCAATCGGTACTGCCATCATTCCTCCTTAAAGGGTGGGTAGGTTAACCGCGCTGGGATAGGCGTCTCCGTATTTGTGATAGTTGTAGATGCGGAGTGCCTGGATGAAAGCGCCTGTCGCCTCCATGTTGGTGGGCAGAAACACCGGACATTCAATCGGTTGGTTGAAGGGGTCGGGTTGGATGTAGTCTTCTACATAAGGAATTCCGCCACCGCCTTTGGAAGAGGCAAGGACCACAGCGTCTCTCTGCTTGGTAGGGCCACCAAAGGCATAATCAGAGATTGACTTTGCGCAAAACACAGCGTCGAATGCCATAGACGGCAACCCGCTGCTATTCTCAATCGCCAACTTGCCCCAGAAGGCATCGGGGTGGCAAGTATGACCATTTGACACCTGCGTCCAGTTTTCGTAATCCTGAGTAATGGGCAAGTCGTGCGTTTCCAAAAGGTTGTAATTTGATCCGTAAACATAAAGCCTGAGCTTCAGTCCATCGCTATGAGTCCCTTTAACTCGTGCGCCGATTGAATATCCTTGGTTGCCATCCAGATCAAAATAATTTCTGGTCATGGCGTGAACAAGTTTATATCCAAAAGCGTACACAAAGTAGGGTAACGACGAATATCCGGAGTTGTAATCACCTCCAACTTCGCCTTTTCTCATGATCAGTCCGTTTGGCGGTGTTTGCCCCGGTACTTCCCAGACATTCCACAGTTCGCGAAAGGTTCCCGATTGCTCCCAGCATTGCATCATTCCGCCGGTATGATCGGGACGGTATCTGGTTTCCATCCCCAATCTCTGTCCGCCAAATGTGGCCCCACGATTATATCCATAGTTATCAACATTGGCATGGAGGCCGTTGGCGCAATCCGTATAAACTCCCCATTGAGCCCAGCAAAGATTGCGGATCATCAGATCGGCCCAGGGTTTGAACCGATCGTCATCAGTTGGCCCGTAGCCGAGAGTAGCGCACAGAGCAGCAAAAGCGGCCGTGCGATAACCAGACCCGGACCACGAAGCCTTATTGAACATCTTCATTGGAGTATCTTTCATGAGGTCTACATCTGGAATTATCCAAGGCATGTCGATAGTGATCTTGGCACCGAATACTCCAATGCCCAGATCAGAGATCATGCTATGGCAAATGTCTTCGGCGATTTGCCTCGGGGTTGTCTTGTCAAGTTTCAGTCTACTCAATAGCGGTATCCACCCAGGTATGAAATCATCCCAGTCAGTGCGATCATATTCGTGATCGGCATCGTATCCTTTGTTGAGTACATGGATAGCTTGAAGACAACTTATGTAGGGATCGAAGATACAATAGGCTATCCATGCAGCTTGCGATATCTCCAATCCATCCATCTCAAAGAAGTGGGTTTTGCTCTCGTAGGCATACCCGTAAGGGTAATAGTCGATGGTATGGTGTCCTGGCTCGTACCCATGCGCTTTACTGGCATCATGCCAGGAATCGCCTTCTTGAAAGAAAGTGATCGCTTCATTCAAGCTTTTATTGAAAAGAGGATCGTAGATATCCTGGGTATACCCTTCGCGGGAAATGCTATTACTAATTTTGGTGGCCTTGGTTGTTTCACCAAATGCCTCGAAAGCACTCCTTGCCATCTGACAGCCGTGGCGAATGGTGTATCGCCCAGAGCCAAGGCCTTTGGCATCTCCGCCAGCCGATGACGGGTGTACAACCCATTGAGTGTTAACGGGAGTGTTTTGGTCTATGAGCGCAGCAACACACAGGTGCCCATAGTAAAGGTTGACGCTGGCCACATCGGCGGCCGCCCTGAATGCGAGAAGTGTGATCGTTACTGTCTGAATTCCGCTCGATGAGAATTCCCTCCTGATGTGCAACGTCGGCTGTCCATAATGAGCAAAGCTCATTTTCCATTCTTTGAAGTATTCAATGCCCATTGCTTCATCCGGCGGCTGACTTGCCCGAAATGACACCGTAAACTCATCAAAGTCAATCCCAGATGATCTCTCTGAAGCGTCACATATGGCAGCAAACGCTGACCTTGGAGCGGAACCAGCTTGCCCGGTCAACCTGTTCGCATCCCAGTAATGGCCCAGAAAGCGAGGGGAGTAGGGATCGCTGCCTTGCCCTAGGTATCGGTTCACGATGATATAAAGCGGAACTGACGGGTATTCGCCAATAAAAGCGTAATCCCCGCCCTCTCGATAATTACGGTCCACATACGATTTTGCGTAATTGATCCGAGTCCTGAGTTCGGTTTGCGTTGGCGGAATAATTACAGCCGGGGTTTGCGGAAGCGGGATTGGATCACTCATTTTTTACTCTCCTTACTGCTGATTGGATTGACTTACTGTTAGATTTTTGCTAGACTGTGGCCAAATGAGCACTGAGACTTGTCCTAAAAGATTGGAATGGGGTCCTTTCGTTGCTATCGGTTCCCTGATACTCTTCGTGCTGATTGCCATCCCTGTTATGATGGGCGGCGTCAACATTGACAGCGACGCTTCGAATTTCCTGCTGTGGGGCTTGTCAAACTTCGGAATGATTCTCATTGGGGTTTCGTTTGTGCTCGCTGCCCTATTTGCAATCCCCGTGTCCCTTCTCTGCTGGCTTTGTAAGAGTGGCCGCAAGGCTTTCTTCATAGCTAGCCTCATAATCTGGGGCATCGCTTCTTTTCTGCTGTCCGGCTTCATCTTCTTAATGCTCTTGGTAGCCGCTTCCTAGCCCCTCAAGTGATCGAAGAACGTGCTCACCGTCGTATGTGCTCCCTCTACCTTTGACTTGTACATCACCAGAATGTATTGATATGGCCGGGTGAGCTTATGCGTCCCGGTGCCTCCAGGAGCCAGGTCAGCCGGTGCTTTCTCTTCCACCCAGTCTTCCGGCCGGGCGTCCCCACCGCCATTATAAGCCGCTGCCTGCAGGAGTCCACCGAGCACCTTCCACTCCATGGTGTTGGTCAGACCGGTATTCTTGACAACGATATAGGTTTCGTCCCAATCTGCCACCGGCACATACTCAAGGAACTTCCAGTCATTGGTCGTGTTGATATTCCAATCTAGTTGCCACGGAATATGCTGCTTCTGGGGTATCTCATCCAGGACACCCACCTGAGCGCGGGCAATGCCATTCCAATCAATGAAGCCGATCCGTCCGTCAATGGTCGGGAACACCATGCAGATCTCTCCAAGCCCATGAACATCAACGGTGTACACAGAAGATGCCCCGTCTGGTGTCTTGGCCGCCCGGTTCCCGATACCCCAGATCGGAGCGCCCATGAAGTGAATCGCAATAATACCGCCGCCGGACTCGCAGCCGACAACTGTTATCCAGCCGACGTTCTCGACACGCCCCATGCGGATCGCTGAGTGCGGCGAAACCAGAGAAGGGCCTTGCCGGTCTCTCGGTCTGGCCCACGTCCATCCGCCATCCGAATCTTTGATCTCCCAGACGCCACCATGAAACTCATTCGAGCAAATCAGGTAATCCCCGCCGTAATCCGGGGTATGCAGTGAGGCATGAGCGCCTTTGATAGGGCAGACCTTTGAAGCATGACCGAAGTCATCTTTGTGCCAGGCCAGCGTACCATCGGATATCTTGTACTTGGCATAGTGATAACCAGACGGCCCGTTGTAATCGGTGAGGATCAGGTGAGGCACGGGGTCAACGCTCAGACAGGCCTCGTGGAGCCAGTTCGGGTCCCACTGTCCACCAGTTGCGCTGAGGGTGATCGTCTTCTTGATAGTCCCGGTGTTCCGATCAAACACAATCACCTGCTGGTCACGGTTACAGCAATAGATGTCGCCCCTGTTGCCAAAATTAGGCACGTCCGCCATCAACATTCGGGCAGTATGGGGATTATTGATGGCGCTGCCATTGACGGCCTGCTCCCACGTTATTTTTTTACTGCCCAGATCGTAGACGAACGCTGCCTTGCGGGTGTGCGGATCGGCCATAATCAATTTTGCCCGGCCATCCAAAGGATCAATAATGTGTTCGGCATAGTGCGGGGTGTACCCTTCTCTACTGAACCATATCTCATGGCCAAAACCATAGCTGGCCACTCCATAGCCCGATGATGAACCGGATGAGCCACCACCTATGAATCCCATTTAGTAGTCCTCCTCATTATCTCGACACCTCAATTTCATTGTTATTGGTGGCATCGGTTGCCACTTTGATGAAGCGGAAGCCCCAGCCAATCGTTTTGGTAGACTCGCCACTGGCAGCAAGGACGATGGAATCAATCTGCCGATAGGTTCCGCCGTCATGCTTCCCTTGAATGTTGAAGGTGGCCGCCGCGTTGCTCTTGACCCAGATGGTCATCTGTTGGCGGAAGGTCCAGCCACCGCAATCCATCTCAACGGTCAAAGCCGCGCTGGTTGAGCTTCCCTCAGCGTGTTTCGGTTCACCAAGTTGGGACAGTTTGCTGTCCAAATCACTGAGTCTTCTCAGTATCGTCGAGCCAGTAGCATTCTGCGGGCTCGCCCCAGCATCCCCGATGCTCCTCAACGCCCCTTTGATCGTGTCGTCGATAAGGGCCTTAACCTCGGTCTCAATAATAGTGAGCTTCCCGCTCTCCGTCGCCGGATTCGTCGGAATATTGTCCGTCTTGGTCTTGATCAATGCCAGGGTGGTCTGAGTGGCAAAGTCTTTCCCTGTCAAGGTGGCCAAGTTACCGTCTTCTTGCGCCGGGTTGATCTGAGCCCCAGACACATTCTCCACCTGAACCCGAAAGAGCTTGGCGTAAACGCCTGTTGCCAGTTCCCTGAATCGAAATTTCAGTCCCCACGAAGACGAATTAGTCTCTTCTCTATCTGCCACGTTATGCCTCCACTATGCCTACGCTCTGGGCACTGGATGCAGCAATTGCATTCACTGCCCCGGTGAACAGATTCATCACGTTGATTTCATATCCGATGCCCGGGCTCAAACGAATTCCTTTGCCCACCACCGCATTGGCTCCAAACGCGAGGTAAACGGACTCTTCCCCAAGATTCATGATGCAGGCATACTTGCGGTTCACATTGGCTGCCAATACCGGAGTTGACGTAGCCTCAACGGATACCGATCCACCCCCGTTAGCAAACGACGAGAATTCATTCCGGGTTACCACCACCTCGGCATAGACGCCAGTCGCAAGTTCGATGAATTTGGCCTTGAGAGAGGCGGCATCAACCCGGGCAATTTCTTGGTTAGCCATTCTTTGGCCCCTCTTCTTCCGATGTGGTTATGGTGATCTTCTTGTTCTTCAAGACATCATTCAGTTTGAACCCACCCAGACCGGCGACGGCGGCCACGCTGAGGGTAAGCACCTTGCCATCAATCCCATTGCACATCGCGACGCATTCCATGATGACAATGGCTGCGATCGCGGTCACTGTCGGGAGCGCTGATTTCCAATTCATCAACGCATCCCCTAGCGCTTGTCATACCAGATGACCAGCAATTGCTTACCAGTAGTGTTCGTGGTGCTGAGTCGGATATTACCGTTTGATGTGATACTCGCCTCCGCCGTTCTGTCTGTGAGCATCGTGGCGGAAGTACCGTTATCCGGCTCGACCTGCAGAACGGACTTCAGCGTGTCTTCGGTAGTGATGCCACTGATAGGGATATTGGTGTTGGCAGTAGTGCCCGCAGCGACGTTGACCTTCAGTCCCTGGAGTTCGATCAGAATCGCTTTCAGATCTTTGTCTATTCTTGATCCACCCCATCCGAATTTAGCTTTGATAGTTTGCAGCATGGTTCACCTCACTTCTTCTTTGACTTGGGTTCGGACGTGTCCGGCGTGCCCTCGATTTTCTCGGCAGACTCGCCATCTGCAACCGGCGTCATCACCAGATTCTGATTCTGACTCAGTCTTTTTGCTGCGGCTGGCGCAAGACTTACCTCAACAGGTTGAGTTGTAAACTTTACGCCTATGCCTACAACGGTGTATGTGCCACCCTTTGTCTTGATACTGTATTTCACCGTGCCTCCTGTTCGAAAAAGGGCTGGCTTTCTAGGCCAGCCCTGCTTTCTGTTATTTAGTCAGTTATTTTTGTCTACGCAGGGAGCCCTACGTCTTTCGCTTGGGCAATCGCGTCGGATTCTTCCTCGTTGAAGTCCCATCTGGCGGTGATGGTGAACTCGATCTGACGCTTTCTGGGCTTGCGCTCTCTTTCGAGCGTGATGTCTCTCTTCCAGCCTTGTACCAGGTTGGCCGGGTGAACGAACATCACGTCGGAAATATTGTCCACAGTCTCACGAGTTTCCGTCTTAATCTTGGGCAGCCAGATCACTGGCACGCCCTGATAGAAGACCGGCACATCTTCGAGTAGAGCGCGATCCCCGGCAGCCGTTGCCCGGCCAGCCAGTTCATCCCGATATGCACGTTCGTACTGGAACGAACAATAGAGGCGCCACTCGTTCAGGGGCTTCGATCCGAAATGTTTGGACGGCACCGAGTTGATCAGAGCCTTGAAGACATCGGATACGGCACTGGGAGCAGCGCAGTTGTAGTCAGTGATATGCCCTGCCAGGCCAGTCAGCCAGCCAGTATGGGTAGGCACTGACAAAACCGCATCGGCCCCACTGGCCGCAGGATTGGCGTACATGCCAACCTCTTCGAAGTCTGCTGAAGCACGCCCGCCAATGAGATCCAGCAGGGTGCTTTCGAAATTCTCTTTCTCGATATTGTCTTCGAGAGTCGAGTAGAAGAGGTTTACCGCGATGATGAACTCTTTGGCCACGAGTTGCCTCTGCTCGGTCTGATAGCCAGTGGTATCTGTGTGCTCGGTTCCCTCTGCTACTGGCTTCTGCAGGACGCGGTTACCGAAGACGATCTTGTCGATATTCTTCGTGTCGCTCGTCATCTCCAGCGTTCTGACCTCTCTCATCAACTTCGAGTTGTCGATCGCTGCTCTGATAAACCGGTCTGCCTGTTGGGGCAGGAGTTTAGCACTGCCGATGCCCTCAACCCAACCCTTCATAACTTGGTCTATTCGTTCAAGCAGTTGTGCTTCAGTAAACATTTCAACACCTCCTCACTAAATACGGCAGTCGCCGCTATTTTCTCGGTCCGCCCATCGTGTTGACCCACGATGGCTTGCCGGATTCTTCATGCTTATCGGATTTCTCCGCCGACTCAACGCCGAGGGCGTTAGACGAGCGGGTCATCTTCTTCAGCGCGGCCTCCAGAGTCTCAACGCGCTTGGCCACAGCCTCGGCAGTCTCACCAGACTCTTTGACCTTCAGGGTAACCTGCTCAGCCGTTGCCACGCCCTTCAAGGACGTGACGATAGCGGTCAGAACTTCGCTCTGCGACTTGACCACAACCATCAGGTCTGCAAGTGCCTTATTCAAACCCTCGACGTCTGCCTTGGTGGCAGTCTCCACTTTGGGAGGAGTTGTCTCGCCTCCCTCTTTCTTGGCCACAGTTTTCGTATCTTCCACTGCAACACCTCCCTGTTCGTTAATAATCGGCGAGTTCTTCTTCCCGCGCTCAGCGATGAACCCGGCAAGACCATCTCGCTTGATCACATAGTATTGAGCTGCCTTGACAGCAGGCTTATCGACAAGAGCCACGGCTACTACATCCCATTCATCGCCCTTCATAAGCCGAAGGTCTTTGGCTTTAGCCACGGTATGGGACTTCGATGCCGCCTGGAGCATAGTCTTCCGGACGCCAAAGATGGAGAATCCGGTGAACTTGCCGCTCTTGACCGCCACCCAGGAATCGTCGTCATTGACCTTCACGGTGATCCACCAAGCACCGGCAGGAACTTCACCGCCATACCACTTGTACGTCTTCTGGCCGCCTTCTTCCTCGGTTGGAAAATAGACGCTCTCGACCGGGACGGCCACCCGGATGAACGTGTGCATCTCATCAATAACCTGGTAATTCTCCATGAACTTCAGGGCAACTGCTCGAATATCTTCCGGTCTCCAGAAGTCATTCTGCGAATCCACCTCACCGGCGACCAGCACCAAACCGCCTACTGTCCGCTCCTCCTCGGAACAAACCTTCAACTCCACGTCTTTGGTGAACAGAGCTTGAAACTCTGAGTCAGTGGACTTCTGGGTTTGCTGACTATCGAAGAGCCGAAGGCCGGATCTGAGCCAGGAAACGATCTTGCTCTCGTTGGCGCTGGAGGCAACAAAGGTCTCTTGGACTTTGACAGGAGCTGCAAAGGCGATTACACCGGCATCGTCCTCGACATATGCGTGCTTGTAGAGGCCTTGCCGAGTTTCGGCAATGAGGTAACCGGGGTAGATGTCTCTGATAAAGCCCTCGAATATCTCACCGTTGGGGCTCTTGCTATTGAGCATGTCATAGAACGCTTCGGAGATCCGGCGAGCCTTTTGCTGATAGCTTTCGTCTTTGACTGTCACATGATTCACGCTTGCCTCCCCGAATAACAAAAAAGGACAAGTCCAGAGCGTTTGCTCTGATTCCTTGTCCTTCCTTACTCCCTTGAGAGTCAGCTATTCAGTTTTTGGTAGCGCGGGTTGGATTCGAACCAACGACCTCCGGCTTATGAGGCCAGCGAGCGGCCACTGCTCCACCACGCACCGTTCCCCACAACGACATCCCTAATTGGCCGAATTATAACACTATAGTAGATCACTGTCAATTACTTTAGTATACATACTGGAATATGGAGGAGCCGTCGAAAAGAGTCGGTAATGTCTGAAGCTAAATCACCCAACAACCCCGAAACTGTTATAGGTTTTTTCGACAGTGTCGTTAGGCGCCCATTCGGCAATCATGGTATAGCCACATCCCGGAATATTCTTCGTCCGTCGATATCAAGACAAATCTGGTTGGCGCCTTTGTTGATGTAGTTGGTTGCGACACGCACGTCGCTTTCCCACCGGTTGCCAAGAAGGTCCTTTAGTTTTTGAATCTTCACAAGGTCGGCATTTCGTTTTCTGGTCAGATCCTGCTCCGTGGTGACGCCCCAAACCCACACTTCGACGTCTTTGTCATCCTTGAGGACGACCGATACGACGTCATATTCGTTCTCAACTGTATCGTCCTCGTTCAAGAGCTTGAGGTTTGGCAACGTGACACGGAAGGACACTTTTTGAGGTGGATGATTCAGAGCTTCTAGCAACGCATAACACTCAAGATCTTTGGCGGCGGTCGCCGCACCAGCAACAACCTGCCGAGCAAGTAGCTGCTGCACCTGAGTCGCAAGGTCGGCGATCCTCTGTGTCGGTCGCGGACCAAAGTACACCGTTTGCCAACTCAGCAATTGATCCCACAGAATCTCGGCGGCCTGTTCCTGCGTGGTCTCCAGATTCTTGCGCACGGCTTCATCGCCCATCAAGGACGCATGCATTCTGTTGATTTGAAATTCAAATGGATTATCGCGGATCGGATACTCATAGCCGCCAATCTTGAAACTGAAGTCGCCAGACACCTCGGAGTGGCCCGAGGCGCGGCTGTTTATGACATTCGCTGCCTTGCGTAGCGTCTCCAACCCAACTCCCGATTTGCTCAATCGCTCTGCTGCGGACACCAAACCATGCTGGCACTTTCGGTCTACAAGTCCTTCGATTAGGGCGTTGGTGAGCTGACTAGGGACGAGTCTGGGATATTGTTTGTTCAGAACGCTGCGGCAGAGCTTGACAAAGGCCGTCGCGCCCGGGCGGTCAGCCAAGCTTTGATGAGACATAGCAATAGCCAGCATATGATCCTGGCGTAACTTGAAGCAGGTGGCACGCGCTGAGGTATGCCTTGACAAGTGACCCTTGTCGTGACCGGTGATTTCACGTTCGAGTTCGCACGGGACCCGTTCTTTGTCGATATAGGTGCTGATCGGCCACGCACGCCATGACTTTCGCCGGTCCGACTCGAATGCCTCACGGCCCGCCGCCGTACGCTGCATAATATCAATCAGATCGGCGTCATCAAACTTCGACCCGATGCCGAAGAGTGCTTCGAGTGTAATCTTTCCCCTGATCAGAATATCTGCCAGCGCCCGCTGAAAGAGTATGGAGGCAGTTTGTGCCTCGATGCTTTCGTAAAGCGTATCCAAAAGGTGGCGGTTGAGCGAGTTCAGCAGCTTCCAATCCGGGTGGTCTTCATTTGCGGCAGAGACAAGGTTGTCAACGTCCAGTTGGATGCCCAACGTCCCGGCAAATGCTAGGTCGCGCACGATAAAGTCGAGGCGGCTGAGGTTGTAAATTGAATAATCCCACAAGCAGTCTGGCGCGACAAGGATTTTGAAGCTTTCTTCCTCGGAGAATCCAGGCGAGTTGTCCCTTTGCCCGCCGAGAATCGTCCGAAGTTTCGGCTCCTGCGCCAGCTTCAACGCCGCAATCCAAAGATGGAGCTGCTGCCAGCGGTTCTGCTGAACAAGATACTCAAACCACTCGCTCGCCTCTTGCTTGCCCTTGTCTTTCACCAGACACAGCTTTTTGGTGCAGGTTGGACACGCCACCAACTGGTCTATAACTGGATGTACAAGTGTCCGCAGTTTAGCCTTGAAATTGGCATCCAAATGGCATGCGAGTAGCACCGCCTTCTCGGCATCATAGCTCATGGCAGCGTGGCCAGTCTGTGCGAAGCACAGACGACACCAGAAAGACCACAGGAATTTCTTGGGTAGACCCTTCTCCTTAGGTTGCTGGCACAGCTTATTGAAGATGCGCATCAATCCCACGAGGTGCTGGTGACGAGTGTGCATCGCGACTTCGTTGATGTGTGCGGTTAGGCCAAGGCTCTTAATTCCTTTGAGCCGTTCAAACTGGGGTTGTGCTGCCTCATAAAGTGCCATCGCTGGCCCAGAGAGAATTACCTCACAACGGAACGCGGGATCGGTGAAGCGCAGTTCCCTGCCCATCACATTTCTCCCTTAAACGCCCGGTCAAGGATGGAGGGAAGAAGAGCATCCAGTTCAGCGGCAGTATCCCCTTGCAAGCGCCTTAGCGTGTCCACTTCAGCTTGCAGGTTGTCGAACCATACCTGCAAGCGATAATCCGGAACCGGCACAGTAATGCGAGCAAGCGCTTCCAAACCCAAGGTTCGATTGCGGCCGGCACCGCCGGGAGAGGCTTCGCCAAGGAGAGAGAGGCCCTCTTTTGTCAGAAAGAAGAAACAAAGGAAGTGACTTGTGCAAACTCCCACTTTGGGGACACACGTGATGAAGCGATGTGACCCAAATCTTCCTGCATCCTCCGCTCGCACGACTGCTACCGCACCCTCCCATGCAAAAACATTGTTGAATATCAGATCACCCGGATGGATCTGATATAGTCGTTTTGACCCAAGGGCTACACCACTGAGCGGTGGCTTGTGGAAGGTGCCTTTGCCAAATGATCGGATCCCCAGCTCCAGGTACTCGGCAAAGGCATCAACGGCAACAGATCGTCTAACTATCGGTGCCACTTCCCGGAGAGGCTGTCTCCTTACGTTCTGGATGATCGACGAGAAGACGGCCTCCATCATGCATTGCTCTTCGGTTTCAGTTTTCTTCCTTAGAGCTTTTGCCTCCTCAATTTGTGCCATCAGGTCTTCAATCCGAGCCACGATCCGCCGCTGCTCTGCCAACAACGGCAAGGGGATTTCAAGATTGAGAAAGATGCTCTCCTGCAAACGCACGCGATTTGTGGTCCCCTCACTCACCCCTTGGCACATCTCGACAAAGCCCGCCGTGCGACTCATCCATCTCATAAACGATGGCAGCAACTTGCTCTCATCAATGCTGAAGACGGGGAAATCACTAGTGACAATTGCTCCATCTAGCTCGTCTGGCACGACCCCCAGCGCACCGTTGCGCGCATCAATCCGCGATAGAATGAATTGCCCGGCATGTGCGACGAAGCGGCGCGACGACGCCACCTCCGCGCCCGTGACGATGCCGCGCAGGATAACTCCTTTGCCCCAAAGCTTGACGGTGAGTTCGCGATACTCGCCGTCAGGCTGTAACACAACGGTCTCTTCGCTGCGCCGTAGCACCTCTCCCAACCGCACGTTGGGCCACGTCGGGCTCATACGCCCTCCCTAGTCAGTAGCCCTTGAATCCGGCCTACGATCTCCGCAATCCGCCGCTCTTTCTCGAGGATGCTAGCGGCGAGTTCTTCGGGCGGGAGGTGTGTGATGGATTCATTGCCACGTGGGTTCTTGCGGTCGAGATTACACCCATTGGCGAGCAATTCAGCAGCAGGGACTTTCCATGCCCGATCGTTTTCTTCTCGTTTGCCCCACCACGTGATGCAATCGGTGAATTCCTGGAACTGAAGTGACTGTGTCTTCGTGTAGCCCTTACGACCTGGGGGCAGCGGGTGCTCGTAGTACCAGACCTCTTTCGACGAGCCGGATCGGTCGAAAAAAAGGACGTTGGTCTGGATGTCGGTGTAAGGAGAAAAGACCCCTTTGGGCAAACGGACGATGGTGTGGAGATTGAACTCTCTGAGCAATTCCTCCTTGATACGAGCGCACACGCCATCGCCGAAGAGTGTGCCGTTGGGGACAACCACAGCGGCGCGTCCTGGTTTGGGCGTTCGGCGTAACTTGCGCATAAGCAATTGAAGGAAAAGCAGCGCCGTCTCAGCGGTTTTTTTGTCATCGGGGAAGTTGCCCAGAATGCCACGCTCTTCCTCACCACCAAAGGGCGGATTGGTCATAATAACGTCCACTCGATCCTTATCACCGATTTCGCGAAGGGGAAAGCGGAGGGCATTGAGCGGGTCGATAGTGGGCGTCTCCATGCCATGAAGCAAAAGATTCATCTGGCAAAGGAGATAGGGCAAAGGCTTGGCCTCAACCCCGAACAGAGTCTCGCGTTGGAGGCGACGGTGGTCCCCGGCGGTCTTGAACTGCTTTTTGAGGTGCTCGAAGGACTCGGCCAAGAATCCGCCGGTGCCGCAGGCCGGATCAAGCACAGTCTCGCCAAGGCGAGGGTTGACCACGGCGACGATGAACTTGACTAGGGGGCGCGGAGTGTAGAATTCACCATTCTCCCCGGCAGCGTCGCGCATTTCCTTCAGCATGGACTCGTAAAGATGGCCAAGGGTATAAATCTCCTCAGTAGACGTGAAGCGGATGCCATTGACCTTGTTGAGGATATCCCGCAAGAGGTAGCCGTTCAACATACGGTTGGTAGTGCCCGCAAAGACGGTACGAATGACATCGCGACGATCACCTCCGTTGGCCCCGGTGAGGGACTTGAGGTAAGCAAAAAGGCCTGGACCTCTGGTGTCATCAGGCCTGATGGCTTCATCGTTCTGGATAAAGGCAACAAGGGCGTCCCCGGTGATGCCGTCGGGTTTAGCAGCCCAATCACGCCAACGATAAGGTGACTCGATGGTGGGACGGAAGCGTTTACCCTCCAGTGTGGCCTCGGTCTCGCGCACCTGCTCGAGGTCATCCAAAAACTTCAGAAACAGAATCCAGGTGAGCATCGGTAGCCGATCAAGATCGGTAGTGAGCCCCTTATCCTTGCGCATGATGTCTCGGCAGGACTTGATAAGGCTGCCAAGGGATTGGGCGGTTGTTTTTGGTGCTTGCGTTTGCCTGGTTCTGGCCATGATTTCTATCCCACCTCAGCGTAAAGTAGTGTCTGCATTTGTTCCAGCGCAAGGCGCAGTCTGTCCGCGCCACCGAAAAGGTCTGCAATCTCCAATACATTGCCGTGCTCGGAGATGGGAGGCACCTTCAGAATATCCGGCATCTTGAATTGCGCCGTACCGTGATCGATATATTTTTCCAGTATCTCGTTCAGAATCTGGCGCGCCTCGGGCTTGAAATATTCCCAGAAGTCCACCCGGCCCTTGCGGAGACGTTCGGCGCGTTCCCGGCGAGTACGTAGCGGGGCGTTGAAAGCTATGTAGCAGATCAAGTCGAACGGGTCGGCCTCCGACTGCTGAGCATTTTCAGTAAGTTGTTCCAGCGTGATGCCGTGGTCTTTCAGAGCCTCGATAATGGCTGAGCGTTCCTGGGCGTTGCTCCAATGGGAACGGAGTTGGGCAGCGGAAGCCCACATCCCCCGGATCTTCTCCGAGGCATAATCGGTGAATTTGACCACGCGGAGCTGCTTGCCGCTGGAATCTAGCTCATAGACAAAATGGGCGGCGATCTCTACTGATCCGCCATCCACGTAGAATTTGTGTAGAGAGGGCTCTGGTAATTCGGGTGGCACTGAGCCAGTTGGTTCAGGCGATGGCCCAAGTGGCGGCTCGGGTTGGGGAATGGGCTTGTCAATTGGTGTATCGGTCGGCGGATCGACAGGGTCACCATCGAAATCCGGATCGGCGAACAGCCTGGTAGCACTGCCGGTGTAGTCTAGAATGGAAAACCACAGTTTCCCATAATCGGCGCGAACTCTGGTGCCGCGCCCGATGATCTGTTTGAACTCAGTCATCGATTTGATAACTCGAACAATGACGATGTTCTTGCAGGTCTGCATGTCCACACCGGTAGTGAGGAGTTTAGACGTCGTTACCACCACAGGCGTCACTGTCTCCAATTCTCGAAACCGGCTCAGATGACCCCGACCGATATCACCTTCGTCAGCAGTTATGCGCACAACATAGTCGGGATACTTCTGAGCAAGATCGGCAAAGAGGTTGTTGATGGCTTGCCTCATTTCATTGGCATGCTCTTGATCCACACAGAAGACAATGGTCTTGGCAAATGGGTCGCTCTTCCGCAAAAAATCGGCGATGCTTGCGGCAATTGTCTCGGTGCGGGCCTTGAGGGCAACAAGCCGTTCAAAATCTGGGGTTTCATAGGCTTCATCGGGAATGGGACGTCCATATCGGTCAAGTTCATCTTTGGATGGCCGCCATCCGATGGCATCGACATCGGTCACGATGCGGTGAACCCGATAGGGCGCGAGAAATCCGTCATCAATACCCTGGCGAAGGCTATAGGTGTAGACGGGAGTTTGGAAGTAAAGGTACGTGTCCCGGTTCTCCTCGCGGAGCGGGGTGGCCGTCATGCCGAGTTGATACGCCGGGCGGAAGTATTCAAGGATTTCGCGCCAGTTGCTTTCGTCGCGGGCACTTCCCCGATGGCACTCGTCCACGATTATAAGATCAAAGAATTCAGGGCTGTATTCGCGATAGAGGCCCGGTCGGCGTTCATCCTTGGCGATGGCCTGATAGGTGGCGAAATATATCTCCCGGCTCTTAATGGCCTCACCTTCGATCTTCCATCGGGCATCCCCGAACGGGGCGAATTGCTTGTCCTTGGGATCATCTACGAGAATGGAGCGATCCGAAAGGTACAAGATGCGAGGGCGACGAGGTTGGCCAGTGCGGTTCCAGCGGGTGCTCCAGAGCTTCCAGCAGATATGAAAAGCAACGTCAGTTTTGCCGGTGCCCGTCGCCATGTTGACCAGAACACGGGGCTGTCCACTCAGAACAGCACGGATGACGCGATTGATTGCGATTTCCTGGTAATATCGTAGAGGTTTGCCGGGAACGGGCAGACTGGGGGCAAGGAAACGCTGCTGCTCCTCCGCCTGCTTCAGGCCGATATGGCCCTTCAACCGTTTCCACAGATCGTCGGGTGATGGAAAGGTATCGATGTTGCTTTCTTTGCCCGTGAGAAAGTCGTGTTCGACAATGCCGTGACCATTAGTGGAGTAGGCGAATTGTAGGTCGAGAATCTGAGCGTATTCTTTAGCTTGCTGAAGGCCATCGCCCGGGACCTTGTGGGAAGCTTTGGCCTCGACAACCGCGATCATCAGATTAGATCGATAGCGCAGGAGGTAGTCAGCCCTTTTCTGTGGCCGCCTCCATACCTTTGTCCCCGCGACTACGATCCGCCCGTCGGTGAATGATCGTTGCTCATTGATCTGATCATCATTCCAACCAGCCGCATACAGCTTTGGGAGGACGTACTTGCGGCAGGTGTCGGCTTCAGTAGGCACAGTTCTTAAGGCTCCTTTGTATCACTACATCTGCCTCCAAACATCGCTTGTTCTCGTCTTCATACCCGCATGTCACCTCTCGGCTTCTTTCAACCTTTGTCGATGCTGGCGAGCGTTTTCTTAATGCGCCCAATCCCGGACTTTACCGGTTTTAAGAGTAACAGCCCTAACCACTTAGACGGCCCCTAGCCTTGCAGAAATTGTAGCAGATGATATGAGCTAAAGCCAGTGGTATTCAGGGCACTAAGCTTAAACCGAACCATTTTCAGCAGCAAGCTGAGTCTCAAGGAAAAACGCCATTTGGGGTCGGCGTTCATGCGGTTGTTATGCCGATCCTGGGCAGCAGATCAATGACTATATCAAATTTCAAGATCATATTCGTATTGGCTCCCCACAGATATCGCTTGGTCGGGGTTTAAGAAATCATTAATTGCTTGCTGATCAAGAAATGGCGCGGTTCTGACCTTATCATAAAGCTTCAACACTCGGCTCTTTGCTCGTTCAAGGACAGTGTTGTAGTCAAGCGGGATGATGCGAACCCGGTCGTTTTTTTCAGAACGTTCTTCTGCTTCTATTGGATCAACCTCAGAGCCAACGACAAAGCAAGTAACTAAGGAATGTCCTTGAAGGAGACCCTTCCCGTATAGTTCTTTGACGTATTCCCAACTTTGTTGCTTCTCGTCGGTGCTGATAGGAATTCCGGGTTTCTTAAGTTCAACGACAACAAGTCGATCAATACCGATTTCGCCTCCGCTACGATCATACTTAGGGTATGAGTAAAGTCCGACGGTGCCGTCTGGAATGATTACAAAGTCTGGACGTTTCCGGCTACCCTTTTGGGGAGACTGGAATAAGCGCTGGATTACTGTTGTCATTCCTTCGTTTGAAGTGAACTCGATGGTCTCAAACTCAGGGCCAAATATCCATAGGCCTTTATGAAACAGCGGTTGCAATTCATGGACCTCATCTGTCATCTTGCTCGATACCTTGTTTCTTAGATCGTCAATGAGCACGAGTCGTGTCTGTAGCTCATCGAGGACGACTTTTGCCATATCTACTGTCCAATCGTCTAGTATGGTATATAGATCGTCAAGTTGATGGGGTTCAAGCTCGTTCAGTTTGTGGAGCAGAGAGTATTTGGATTCCGCGACTTCAAGATTAGCCAAGACACCAGACAGCTGAAGGAGGTCACGGTCATTGATGGATGGACACGACTCTTGCACTTGGGCGACGAAGTTGGTCCATCTCTCTGCATGCAGGGGGCTCATTTGCTTTATCTGATCCCTGTGTTGTTGTTTTATGTAGTTGAGATTGTCAGCGCGCTTTTCTTTCGATTGCTCCAGAAGATAGTCTCGAATTGCATGCTGCACTTTGGAATTTACACGACCGAAAAGCTCATTGTCTTCATTAAACCAGGACCAATCTGGTAGGACAGCGTTAGCCAGGCAGTCAGCCGAAACGATGAATGTATATCGTCGTGCTGGGATTCTCCTCCCATCGAGGAATGCTTCTTGCCCGGAACGCTTCCATGAACATTCGCCGACCAATCTCCCATTGACATGCCAAGCTATGCCATGCTGCTTCATTGTGCGATCAGTTTTGCGCGTGTCAATAACTGAAATGAGGACATTGCCAAGACCATCAAGTTGCACTTGGATTTTATCAACGTTGGTCACCGGAATATCTTCAAAGGAGACTCTTTCTCCCGCAACGTAGACCTCAAAGTGTGGGTCCATTAAGAAACGCATTCCTATTTCTGCGCGCACATGGTCAGCTGTCAGTTTTGCGGGGAAGGGGTTTTCGACGATAATTTCTGTGCCAGTACCACCTCTTTCTGATTCACTGACTCTAGTTACCTCGATTGGCAGAGACTCACCGCGCTTAACAGCGAAAGTGACTTCAATACCGTCTCGCCAGGTTCTCACCCGATTCTCATGACCAAAGCAAAAAGCAGCAAAACGGCCCACGCCATTGCGGCCAAAAGCTGGACGTTGTGGCAAATCGAGGCCGGGGGGGAATTCAACAAAAGGACCTTGCTCCTGAGATCGATTGTAAGCTAGTGTGCGCCATCTTCTGTAGAATTGCTGTTCAGTCATTCCATGACCATTGTCAACGATTCGAAACGGACCGTCAGAATTCCCATAACCGGGCCACGAGACATCTACTCTGGTTGCTCCGGCGTCCCAAGAATTTGCGATCAATTCAACCAGAGCGGTTTTCTGGTCCTTAAGTAGTCTCGCTCCTGCAAATGAATCAAGAAATCTTGGATCAAATAGAACAAGTTGTTCTCGTTTCACAGCAGTTCTCCTTTTCGACAAGAGGTCGCGTCTTTCCTTGCGGCACAACAAGTGTCATGCGGAATTCTAGCGTTCCTGATATCCCATATCTTTTGCCTTCTATTCAGGCCCAAGTTGACCCCATTCTACACCACTCTGTTCGTTTTGACCACGGCCGTCAACGCACACCTGCAGGCGATCCACTCTGAGATATCTCCGGACTTGTCCCCCGGATACATGAGACCGGTCTGGGGGAACCGTTCCCCACGCCGGACAATTTTCCCATGTTCAGCGCGGTGTGACTCTCGGGTGCGGTCGTCCATGGCCGCCAGCCATTGCACCTTCTCAATCCCTGCTTCCTCATAGGACATCATGGCACCTTTGTTCTGGGCACTACCGATCTCCGTCCGAGCGATGAACTCTGCCTCCTGATGGCTCATATCGTAGAATTTGTTGGAGAGTTGTTCGGCCAGATCGTCGGTGCCTAGGCCCTTTTCGTAGCCCTTCTGAATGATCTTCTTGATGTCTCCTTTCATTCGGCTCATCGTTTTCTCAGAGGCCACGAGAGACCATTCGTCCAAGATACGTTTGACGTTCGGATTCTGGAGGTCCCATGAAAGGGCAATGCCGATCATCTCCTTGACCTCACGACCTCCCCGGAGATAGCCGAATTCCATTCCCAGACCGACGTTCGATCGGTAGGCGTCATAAAGATTGGTTGCCCGGCTCATGATATCGGCTTCAACAGAGCCGAAGAGGTTGTCAGGGGACATCACCCGGTCCATTTTCTCCAGGTCAGCGATGGTCTTCACACCGAGCCCCAGGAGAACCTTGCGCAGTTCTTTTACAAAGGCACGTTCTATCTTGGTCAGTTTCTTGGGTGTCCGGTACAGCGCCGGCATCTCTCCGGTTTGTGACAGCACATGGATAGCCACGGCCCAATCATTGGCATCATTGATGGTTGCCATTCTTCTTCTCCCGTTTCTGCGCAGCCACTTGCTCCACAATACCCCTGGCCTCTTCCTGCGTATCCATAGCCAACTTCGCGATCGGCGCGCCATTGAGATAGTGTTGATCCATAGCGGGATCATCGGACCGATCCCAGCCAAGAGCTTCTCGGCCTTCGTTCGGCGTAATGAACGCGGCATCTTCCAGCTTCTGATAGTAATCGACATCCTCCGATCTGTCGGAGATGTCCATCTCATTCAGCCGCCATGTCCAATCGGTGATCTTGAATCCCTGCTGAACCACAAACAGGTTGATCTTGGCCTCCAACATCGACCGGCGCGAATCGACCTCCTGGAACTTGTATATCTCATTGGCCACTTTGATGTTCGTTGACCCCAATGATCCCAGCTCTGCCAGTCCGAGACGATAAGGCGGCACCGAATGAGCGGCGAGGATTTCATTTCTCACGTCCTGCCGATAGAGCCTGAAGTGCCCTTCCCGAACATCGACAGCCAGCTTCTCAAACGTAATCTTTGGCGGGTCCTTCTGCCCGGGTTCTGCCGGGGGCAGCGACATCACAAGCGTCGAGTGAGGATTGCCCTTCGCTTTATTCTCGAAGAAGTCGTGGATAACCGCTTCGGTCTCGGGATCCAGTTCACCATTCTCGATGACCACCGCATATTGAGGGATGGCGTTGTTCTCGAAGAAACTGATGTTATAGTCTCGCTGGTTCATGTCTCCCAGAATCGCACCCAGGGCAGGGTAGACCTGGGGAAGGCCATAGAATTCCGACCGTGGTGTGTACTCCTTCCACTGGATCAACTCTGTGGCTCTGAGGTTAAATTCCGTTACGTCGCTGATATCGCCAGTGTCCTTATTGACCGTCTCTGGCAACCCGGCACGCTTGAACCACACAGACTTCTGATCGACCCTCTGCAAGAAGCGCTTGCCATCCTCATGCGGCCAGATGGTGTCGGCGTAAACATGAGCCAATGCGGTCGGCTCGCCTTGGTTCTTATCTTCCCGGATGATCTCCAGATAAGCGTTACCCGTCGATTCAAAGTCAATCAGCACCTTGTTCAACACGTCTTCAAGTGTCTCCCCCAGGGTAACGGACGCACTCTTGAAAAACTCATAGAGCTTCTCCCGATTGGCTTCAGACCCTTTGACCTCCCCTTCGTCATTCAGCTCACTCTCCAGCGTCCAGCCGTGGCCGATAGTATCCCGAGCCTTGGCTCTAACCGCCTTGCTGTGCCACGTATTGGTATCAAGTAGGTTGACCAGAATACTGAGGTTGGCCGGAGGCAAGACGATCCCCTGACGGCCTAGCTTCATAATCTCGGTCTTGGGCAGTGCCCGGCTCTTTGCCTCACCCTTCCGCTTGACGGCGTAGCGTTCCAGCGCATCGGATGGAATCACTTTGCCATCGCCCAGAATATAAGCCTTCACCCTGCTTTTGGATTTCTCGCCCTTGTCTTCGGCCATGTCACACCTCCAAGTCTAGTCAGCCGCCACGAAGTTCAGATTCGCTGAAACATCTCCAGTGGCCGCCGTCATTGGCACCGATATCGCCATGATGCATTGAGTGTATCTCCCGCTATCGAGGTGAAACGTCGACGGCGTGACGGTCACATAGTCACATCCATTCACCTGGACAGTTATGTCCACAGGTTCTCCGGGGTTCTGCACAACGAACGTGTGCTGTATCGAGCTACCGCGTTTCAAATCGCCGATATACCAGCCGGTGATTTCGGTAGTCATGGCCTCATCGCTGTAGAACTTGATGGCGCGGTTTGATGTCACAGTGAAGTTCACCGGCATCGAGCCCAGCAGACTCTGTGCCAACGCTACACCGACCACTGCCAGCACAGCCAGGATAAGGACAACGAACATCAGCTTTTTCATGTTTTCACTTCCTCCCCTCTTTTTTGTTATGCGCGTGCTTTTATCTATAAGCTCATGAATGTCTCATACGCATCACCCCCTATCCCGAACTCGCCTTGATCTTCCCGCGTCTTTGGCTCTGCTCAACCTCTCGAACGTAGTTGAAGAAGAGACTCGTCGTGTCCACCTGGTCATCATGAGCCCCTCTCGGAAAGACCTCATGCTCCAGCTCCCAGTCTTCGAGCCAGGGAGCGCCTTCGCGCAGCCAAACCCGCTTGCCCTCGAAGAACATGGTCACCGCCTCAGCGTTCGACGTTTTGTCATTCCCGACCTTCCGGCGCAAAATCCTCAAGTGAGTGCGGAATGTCAGATCATCGATCAGCGATTGCCCACTGGCTGCGTCTTCGATCAACACCAGATCAGGACTCCAGTAGCTCCCCTGTGCCTGGGCGATGTTCTCCAGCCGGTAGAACGGCACCTTGTTTCGCCAGACATCCAGAAGGATGTACCCAAGTTGAAACTCGCCCCAGACGGCGATGACCGAATAGCTATTGTCCACCCCCTGCTTAAAGGCAGTGTCCATGGCCAGGTAGAGCTTCTTTATTGGAAACGCCTCATTGCCGACGATCACCTTGACGGGATCCGTGGGGCTTTCGAGAACCTTGGCGTGCTGCCACCATTTACGCTGGAATATCCCACCCTCTTGGGCAACGATCTTCCCCTGGTACATCAACTCGAAGCGTCTGGCTCCGAGCGACTTCCTCTTATCCAGGATGTGCTCCCATGACCATCGCTCCGGCCAAAGCAGGTTGTCTGCCGGACTGATCGCCGGGAAGTGGACGACCTTGAATCCGTCTTTCTCCATGCGTGAGTAGGCGTCGTCTTCATGCCACCGGGTTCCAATGGCGATGATCTGGCCTCCATCGACTACCCGGGAAAATGCCGTGCTGGTTATCCAGTTCCATACCTTATCCCGCTGCAATTGCGTGGCTGAGTTTTCTTCATCCATGACGTCATCGATGATCAGCTTATTGAGCCGGGATCCTAGCAACGGGCCTCCTACGCCGGTACAGATGAAGGTCGCGTCCTTGTCACCGAGATTCGGCCTCTTGACGAACCATTCGTTCTCAGCCGTACCCTTGGCGGGATCGAGTTGCAGCTCCGGGTAGGCCAACTTGATGATCGGATCCCCGTTGACCATGTCTCGCACAGCCACTGACTGCTTCGCTGCCTGGGTGAACGTGTCCCCCACGTAACCCATGTGGATGGAAGAGTCCTGGCAGATGAAGTACAGGGAAGCAATGACCCCGACAACAGTTGTCTTGGCGCTGTCCGGCGGGCATATGAATAGAATCTTCTTGTTCTCTGGTTTGATCAGCTCGTCCAGCCAGATCTCATGGAACCAGGTCGGCTCAAGTTTGAAAACGAGCGACATGAACCCGGGCAGGTCTTGCATTGCCGCCCGGCCATAATCCCGAACCTGGCTGAGAGGTACTTTCACTTGGGACACTGTGGCACTCCCCCTTCACCCACCCATTCGGAATACTTCTCTCTCGCCGCCGCTACTCTCTCCTGCTGCTGGGCTTTCATCTCCAGAGCCTTGGCAATTCGCTCCATCACGTCTTCAGCCACATCGACCATGTCACTCTCAACATTCTGCTTCATGATCTCGTTAGGTTCCCCCCTAGCGACACGTTCAAGCTTGGCGCCAACTTCGAGTGCCCGGATCGCCTCCGAAACAGTGACCTTGGGCAACACCATCGTGTCGCTCGCCTCGGTACCGCTCTTCTTCTGTTGCTCCTGCAGTTTTACCAAGCTCTGTAGCAGAGTGTTAATCTTCTGGGTGCCAAGCGTCTGAAGCATCTTGCCTTCCTTAGCCTGACGTTCCGCCATCTCAATAACAGCTTGGCGGTTCGCTTCCAGCCTGGCTTTATCAAGATGGGCCTCATAAGCAGCAATTCGCTCCTGCCATTTCCAGCGGGATGACCACTCTTCTATTTGGCGGTTGTATGTCGCATGCCGACCGAGAGCCTCCCGTACCTTTTCGAGAGTCCGGTCATCACCCATGTCTCGATAGATTTGAAAGGCTCGCCATGCTTTATGGCGCTCTTTCGGTTGCCTATGCCACAGTTCCGCCATCTTCCCGCTCTTCTTGGCCCCTATTTCACCATCTTACGTCTCTGCCTTGGATCCTCATCGCAGGACCCCTCAAACACGTCTGCCGGTATCCAGCGGTTGCATATGGCTATCGCCACGGCATGAGTCCGATCCCGCGCTTCGAGTTTCACCATAATAGAGGTCATATGATTCTTGATCGTCTGCTCGCTGATGCCCAAAGCGGTCGCAACCTGCTTATTGCCGTAGCCGAGGGATACCAGGCGCAACACTTCGGTCTCTCGATTCGTGAGAATCCGACGTCTAAGCGGTTCGGTCGCGATGTCGCCAAATTCAGCCAGCGTGATTCTGTACAGGCCATTCGTAGCCCTCAGCTCATCAGCAACCATTCGAGCGAAGTCGGATAACGGCGTAGTGCCTTCCATCATGCCTTGCTCAGGTAATCAGCAGCCAAGTATTCAATGGCCTGCCACAAGTTCGTCTGCTCAATATCTCCTGCACCCACCATCTTGTCGATGGCCCTTTTGACCACAGCCGCGGCCTGCGCCGGGATCTTCGATTGCCCGAACAAGGTCTCCATCGGAATCCAGCCGTTGTGTATAGGCTCACCGTTGGGATAGAGATAGCCTTGCTGCAAGTCGGTGATATGGTTTCTGGACAGATCCATCATGACCATGACAGTGGTCGCCACATTCTTGATGCCATACGATGCGCCAGTGGCCTCCAAGATATCGAGCCATTTGTCATACTCAGACCAGCGCGTGACCCAGACCTCAGTATTGCCGCTCAGAAGCGCCTTGACTTCCTCAAACGTCTTTCGGGCCTCTTCGAGTTCGTCCGGAAGGAAAAGCATCGTGATCGTCTGGTACTTCAGATGAGGCTCGCTGAATGACTCGATGCTCACCTTGTCCAGTAACTCCAGGGTTTTATCATCGAGGCCGGCATAGACCTTGAAGTCCACCTGACCGATAGACTCATAAAGCTCCTTCAAGATGGCTGGATCATCCTCCCCGGCGATCGCGTTGTGGCTGAGCTGGATGGCGATCTTTCGATCGCGGGACAATTGTTCATCGGTCACCATGACAGGGATTTCATCGAGCCCCGCTGCGATTGCCGCCTTGACGCGATGGTTTCCGGAGAGCACCAGATATTTCCCGTCCTCTTCCCGACAGGCAAATGGCACGGAGGTCAACGCGGCATCATCACGGATATTGGCCACCAGGCGCTGAAACGCCTCGTGTCTCATATACCGGGCATTGAGTTCGAGCAACTTGAGGTCATTAGGATTGATCTTGACTATCCGGGTTTCCACCCTTCACCTCCAATCTTTGACCATGTTTCTTCTTCCAGAGGGCCAAGCCCTCTGGAAGAGTCCAAGCTCCTATCTTCACCCAATAGTTGAGCATGTACTTCTTCCCCTGCTCGTCTGTTTCCTTCCGGCTGAGCAAGTTGAACAGGCCCCTGTATTTCATCGACACCGGGTTTTCGCTGAAGGCCGTGGTAACGATTGAACGGACTCGCCCACGGGCGAGCCTCTCCGCCAATAGCTGGGATTCCGATGAGGCTGCCGCGTAGAGCACCAGTTTGGCCAGGCGTTTGTAGTCGGTAGGCGCAACGGGAAAGTCGCTGAGAAGATAGATACAGGGGTTAGGGATACCGTTAAACGTCCCGAAAGAGGGCGCCGAAGAGAAGGCATAGACACCAATGAGATACCCATCGACGAGGACGCCGACGGCCAGCGATTCCGAACCCGGTTTGATGTTTTCATTCATGTACTGGGAGCGCAAACTGTGGAACTCCGGGCTGTCGAGAATCTTCAGCTCCATCTTCTCGCCCACAGTCGCGCCAGGGGACAGCCGGGGGATGAGGACGTTGGCGCAATCCTGATGAGGCATGACCACTTGAGACCGCTCGACGGCGTTCGAGTAGACGTAGATCGGCACGCCACGGTTCGTCGTCTGCGTCACTCCCTTGAGGTAGGGCTCCATTTCCGGCATTCGAAGATGAATGCCCAACACCCACTTGTCCTTCCGCATCGCTTTGCCGAGGATCTCCATCTTCCTGTCCTGGTCGATCTCCTTGAACTCGGGCTCCGTATGGAAGAACAACCGCCCGAGCTTCTTGAACTGGTTCGTATAGTCGCCGGAGAAGAACGGCATATACATGACCAGCGCCTTGCCATCGGGCACCCGGTCGATCCAGGTGTAGACGTCCTCTGCCGAATACGATGCCAGCTTGAGGGTCAGCTTTTGCAGCTTCTCTTTCATCTTGGCGTGCAACTCTGGGAACTGTTTCTGATACTCGCCAATGATCCGGCTATAGTACCGATTGTTCGGCTTGGTGATGCCGCGCTCGAATCCGGTGGCGAGGAGCATGGTCGCCACCCGGTCAACGTCTTCCAGCATGTAATCGTTCAGCCAGGAGAACATCGGAAATTCGAGATCGTTCAGATCGATCTCGACCGGCTGGCCGGAGAAGAATTGGCCCAGGGTGTTGGAGTAGATCGTCACATCGTTGGAGTACAAGCGAAAGTCTGGCGAAATAGAGTGCAAGACCCGCTCGACCGTGAAGCTGCCGGAACAGCCGACATAGAACTCGTCGGCGTCCCAATTCTTCACAATGCCTTTGAGTATCGCCTGCATCGATGTGGGTATGCTGCCGTGAAACATGCTCCCCCTATAACCAAAAAAAGGGAGTACAAACCTTGGTCCGTACTCCCTTCCCGATTCCCTTGTGATATTACGCTGAAACTATATCAGTGCCATCTCAAATCCCAACTGCTTGTGGTCCGGATCCGGTGGTTGCATCTCCGGCACCACGATCTTCAGATTACTCTCCAACCACTCTGCAACCAGCCTGCGGTGACAAAACTCGCCCGGCTTCTCCCAGCACAACATGATCGCCCCATCTCCCAGCTCCTCGGCCACTACCTTCGGGTCTAGTTTGGCCAGCACCAGCGACTGGTACAACCTCGTGTACTCTGCTTCTGACCGGTGCCCCTTGAGAAGGAAAGCTGGAGGGTTCAGATCTCTGTAGAGCCTGCCATTGAACCATGGTGGAACCCCTAGTGAAATTCCCACTGCCTTCGGGTGTTTTCCATTGAGCCGGTAGTTGGAGGTGAAAAGATTCATTTTTATATCCTATACTTCATTCTATCATTTTTGACCACTATCGTAAACATTTATCGCGAAGAAAGCGCCTTTTGTTACCAGAAAATCGACTAATCATCGCAAAACTTCATAGGTTGATTTCAAATAATCCCAAACGGCCCCTGTAAGGAATGGGCTTCTCGTACAGAACCGGGTTGGTAAGCACAAACCCGTACCGGCCAACGAACCAGGGGGATTCGCTCTCAGTCACGCAGTCAACGATGTCCACTTCTCCGATGATGGCCCCTCTGGGCAGGCTCCCAATGAAATCCATTGTCCACATCTGCGACCACACCTCCGGTTTCATACGGCGCTCGATAAACTCCCAGCCTTTATCATCCAGTGATTTGCCCGCATGAACATAGATGCGCCCTCGGAAGTTGGTCGGCCAGTCCCGATTCTCAATGTCCTTGTAGCCTGCACAAATGAGATATGCCCACGGCTGTTTGATGCTGAGTGCTTTCATGGTTTCATCTCCGGCCTCTGTCTGATTCTCAATTCTTCCGGCCATTCGGCCATGTCGTGAGAAACCTTGTTCTTTAGTTTGCAGTTCCAGCAATGGTCAGAATATATACCATACCCACATTTTTGCTCACAGATCGCGCCGGATATTCCTTTGATCCACAGCGGCACGCCCGCCGCTTGGCACTGATCCCTGATACTCCTGATCCACTCGATCTTGCAGGGCCTGCGCTTCGGGCCTGTCTCGGCTCCGGCGACAACCCAATCGAGTTTTTGCCATCCGGTCGGGAAAGGATAAAGCATCCCCATGACAGAATTCAGATCAACCTCACCCAACATCGGCTCAATACTCACAAACCGATGCGCTGCTGGCGTCCGGAGAAGCTCTGGTATCCGCTTGTCCGCTTGTTCTTGATTCTCGGCAGTTACCCCAAGCCACAGATTATTGATCGGCCAAGTGTCCGTTCGGGAAATTCTCAGCCGGTCCTTGGTCAGCAACTTGAGGCGGTCTTCCCTTTTGGTCAGCAGCAGGAACTGATGTTGAGGGCACTGCGTTATGACGGCCAGCGCGTCCTCTAGGCAGTTGATCGGCACTTCCTCATGGAGAAGATCACTCCAGATTGAATAAATCGTCGGCTTTTTGCGCTTCAAAGGTGCCTTCAGACGATCGTTTTGGAACTTCACGGTCCCCGGCTCAACTCCTCTCAATCGGTGCATCCTGTCTAGCCAGCAATGCTCGCACCCGGGACTAACTTTGGTGCATCCATCTACCAGCGACCATGCCCGGTCCCAGTATTTCCCAGACTCGATTGCTGCTTTCATCATTTCACCTCAATCTTCTTCAATACTCAGAATCTCGTGATGGTGAACATAGAATGGCCGACACCCATTATAGGTCACACCAATACAGTTGCGTCCGTTGCGACCGAATACATGGGTGATTTTCTTTCTCATCTTCCGCGTTTGCCACCGGCATACCGGCTTGATGATCACGTATTTGCCAACGTCCGATTTTCTAATGTCTCTCATAATAGGCACGCTACCTGTTTTCTCTGTAAAGCATTCTGAAGCTTCCCAAGATGTGTACGGAGTAGCCTGGTTTTTTCCATGGTCGATTCAATCTCTGTCGCCATCACTGTGCCGATTACGCCCGGGGTCTTCTCCTCGATCTTGAGCAACTCCTGCACCGCCTGACATGCCTTGTCCAAAGCGCTCTTGACCTTCCGCGCCGTATCGATCTGGCTGTCGGTCAATTTCGTCTCAGAAAACATATCCATCTGGTGCTCTTCCGCGAAGATGAGCTGGCAAAGCATCGATATCTCGGATGCTGATAGGTTCTTCGCGGTCATCTCCCTGATAGCCTTCATCTGACCATTGGAAGATAACCTTGCAAGGTGCCAGCATACGGACGGCGATATCTGCCGTGTGGCACACATCTGAAGAATGTCGTCCCTAGCGCTGAGCATATCGATGTACCACTGGACATCCGCTGGCCTCTTCCCGACCGTTTGGGCTACCTCTTTGATCTCCATCCCCTCATCGATGAACCGCCGATAAGCCCGGGCCTCTTCGACCGGGTTCAGATCCCGCCGGGTGATGTTCTCCAAAAGCTGGAGCTTGGCCGCGGTGAGATCATCCACGTCAGCCCGGACGATGGCCGGCGTTGTCTCCCATTGCAGCTCGGTCATCGCCCTCCATCGGCGCTCACCGGCGATCAGTCGATAGCATCCACTTCCGTTAAGCGGCCTGATTATGATCGGCTGCAGAAGACCGTTGTGCTGGAGACTGGTCTTCAACTCCTCAATGCCGTCCCGGTCAAACGCCTTTCTGGGTTGATTGGGATCCGGCTGAATCTTAGCGATCTCTACGTTCTGAATCAGAAACACAGGATTCCCCCTTTCCTTAGGCGGGCTGCAATAACTCGGCTGGAAGTTTGGCCCTTACGCCGTGCCAGCTACCCGCACCCCAATGAAATTCCGCATCTTTGAGCGCTTTGATAACTTCATAATCTGGCTTCTCAGCAAACGTCACCCGGACGTATGTCTCGCCCTCTATCACGACCCCGCCGGATTGCTCCGCCTTCTCTGTCCTGGCCTTCTGATTCTTGATCATCTCAATCCGCTCTTTGTCCTTGCGGATAGTTGCCCTGAGATTGGTGAGCGAGTAGCCGGGGATCGGTTGCTTTTCCCAAGAGTAGGCTGTCGCAATCATATCAGCCGTCTTCTGCGCAGCTTCCTCTGAAATTCCGGCCAGCTTCGCATATGCAGCAACATCGCCCTTCGATTTGCGCCATGCCTTGTTCAGTTCGACATACCGGGCCGCCTGGGTCTCCCTTTCCGATATCCGGGCTTCCAGGGCTTCGATGCTGTCATCGTCGTCGCTGAAAATGCTGGTCTTTAGCTGGTGCTCCAAACCTTCGGCCTTCTGCTCATGGTGTTCTGCAAGATGAGCTTCCTCACAACCCTTCGACATGCTGTTGTGGATTCGGTCGGCGTCTCTCCGGGCATGCCTCTCGGAATGATGCCCAACCAAAATTGGTTGTCCGAACGGGATGCCGTCGGCGATCCGGTGGGCGGTCCCGAATGCCGCATCTGATCTCGCTTTCGCCTTACCCGCCCAGTCTTGCCGTTTCTCCAACCTTGCTTCCAATCGTTCTCGCCTAGTCATAATTTCTCCTTTTAGTTGCCTATTCTGCAAACAAGTTTTCTATTGTGATCCTTCCAGATTGATAAGCTGCAAGGGATACGTTTACAGGTCACGACTTCGATGTGATACCACCCGGCCTTGATTGTGAATCCTGATATATTAGAGCGTTTCATGATTCCCCCTTACTCTGTAAGTTAGATTAGTTATCTTTGTTATCATTCTACCATACAGCGTATCTGGCGTCAAGGTCTCTAGGCCTGTCTTGAGAGGGCTTCGGCTACACCCTCCAGGTCGGAAATCGCCGCTCTTATCACCCGTAGCGCCTCTCCAATTTGCTCCTCTTTATGCCTGTCGCTATCAAATGTCTGGGCAATCTCGCGGACGATAAACTCGGCCAGTCCATCACCCAGTATCTCGTCGCTACATTCATCCTTGCATTTGCAGGGGTTACCATCGGGATCGTAGAAGTTCGCCAGGTAATTATTGGGGTATCCTTCGTTAGCTTTATCGAGAAGTTGTACCAGGGTCAGCGGTTTGCCCTTATCCTTTCCATCGGGGCCAAAAACAGGCAGCTCTCCGAGGACTTCGGCAGCCTGATCCTGGACATAGTCCAAGAGGTGAATGATTCCATCCATGTCAGCGCAAAACCTCAAGACGGAGTCCTTCGGCATATTGCCAATATTGAAATCGGCAATCATCTGTCTGGTCTCCAGTAAAGATTCTTTCTCTCCGCGAAGCATCTCCCAATCAATAGCGTCTGAGTCAATCAATACCTTTACCATCTTAGCCCTCCCCTTCAAGGATCGACTTCCGGTAAACGTCGCCGTCTTCTTCGACCACATCATCGTCGGCGCCATCGGTATCGAAGTCTTTCACCACCACCCTGATGCCATCTGGAACTGACCAGCTTTGTACGAGCCCGCCCTCGATGATGATGCGGACCTCCTGGGGAACTTCGTCAGCGGGTTCGTTCAACCCTTTTCCCTCTGCTTGGCTTATGCGGCCCGCTCGGTAGTCGATCAGTTCATCGAGTAGCGCCTCTTTGGGTTCGTCCAGTAGATAGGCAAGGATCAGGCTCATATCGAATGCGTTGATCTTCTTCTTCGCGCCGTGGTGATCCAAGTATGTGATGGCCCTGGCGATAATAACCTTTTTCTCTGGCATTTCCTTTACCTCCTTCCCTCGACTTGCTCCCAGACGCAATGAGCGTGCTGGGGGTTGTGATTGTCATCGAGGTAAAAGGGTTGACCGGCCAACATCGGTTTACCACAGATATTGCAGTTTTTCGAGAACATCTCTCGGTTCGCCGCGCAATCTCGATGCTGGCAAGGTTTCTGGCATACCACCTTCTCATCCTTGATATCCGGCACAAAAGCGTATCCCATGAATCTATCCTCCTTCACCCGTACACAAGTTCGCCGAACAAACAACACTGCAAGAAGACATCGCCTGTAATGGAGTCGTCGTTCTCATTCATGAAGTCGCTGAAATGCTTGGAATACTTCTCTGCCATGATTCTCAGCCCCTTCTCGATCGCTCTCCGGTCAAGGGTGTATTCCTTTGGATCCTCATCGGCCTTGATCGTGAGGCTGCCACCATCTATGAAAGGCAAATCGATGTGCGGAAACTCCACATCGTTGCGCCCCAACCCTGGCGCATAAGTGTGTCGCGTGATCATGTACCAGTAGTTACTCCCACCCTCCAGGGCGCTGGTCAGGAGGTCTTTGACTCGCTGATCCTCGATCTGATTAGTCGCTGTGAGTGTGAACATTTTCCTCCTCCTTTTCCTTCATAACCTCTGCTGGGCCTTGATATTTCTCATCCAGATGCCGGCGAACACTGCCTCGTCGGCTTGCTCTCTGGGAAGATAGGCTTCCGCCTCACCATGTTCATCGAACCTGACCGACTCCCGATAGATGCCCAAATTATCCTGCTGGTACATGATCGGATAGTACCGGCTGTCCATCTTGGCCTTGACGAAGACCATCTCAGGATCCCGCATCAAATCACCGTTCTGTTCGTAGTAGTGGGCGACCGAGAACTTCGGGCCAAGGTTGCAGTCCCCAATGTACTCCACAGTCACCGCCATAATGCTCGACCCGGGCTTGTTATTGTCGATCTTGCGGTGACTGTTTTCCTCGGTCAGGCCCTCGGTCAGTTTGTCCAGAATCTTGCATCCTTCTTGATTGACTGGCTTCATCTTCCTTCCCCCTTCCTTGTGTTATCCTTGTTATATATGTTATTTCAGTATAATTAGTCTACCATGCGGCGTATCTGGCGTCAAGGTCTCTACACCCATATTGCGATCGAATTATCACTGATTTGCTGGGCAATATGCTGTGAGATTGACATCATTGCTAACCATTGTTATCCTAATCGCGTTAGCTCAGGAGGTTACACATGGGTAAGGTTTACGGACGAACATGGTTTTTCCGAAACATCCCGGAGGAGACCTGGAGGCTGGCAGAGATGGCCAAGGGAGCCAGTCAGTTCACAGATCTCCGTGTTTGGGTCATCAATGCCGTCGAGGAACAGTCCAAACGTCAGTTCGGTGAAGAGGGCTACCAGCAGATCAAGAAGCTGGTCCAGGAACAAATAGCTGCCGGGAAATAGGGTACTGATCAACCATCGAGTGCCCACACCTCAATCCTCATCGACAGATTGTCGCTTTTGTACTTGCACCCCGGCCCTCGCTGGAATATCTTCACGTCATCCGCGTAGATGACTTTGTTGCACATATCCTCAGCGGCCTTCTCGAAGTTTGAAAGGTCCGCCCGACCCGCCTGTGAAGTCCAGAAGGATGAGGCGAACCCGATCTTCGGTTTGTCCAGAAAAACGGGAAGCTCTTTGAACCCAGTTCGCTTGAGTGCCCACGTCAAGACATCTCGAAGCCTGGCTTGCTGGTCGTTGTAGGCGCGAACTCTCTCTCCAACTTCATCGTCCCGCCACCTGCTGTTTCGCGTCTGTCTCACGTAGGGCAACACGCAGTCGGCAAAGTCCAGAATCATGCGTCGACCGGGATCCCAATGGGTGATTGTCACGATCTGGTTACTGACCACCTCTACGGTCCCCTCTCTTCGCTTTCTCCGCCAATTCGTGCCTGTAGTCGGTCGCCGTTGTCCACACGCATCGACCATAGCGCGGGTCTTCGGATCGGCTCACCACGCGCGGGAATACCTTCCGCAGATCGTCAGGGCCAAAGTTGCTGGTGATGATCGTCCTGAGACCGGCGTTGATTCGACGAGTGATCAGGTTGTCGATCGTTTCCTCGTCAAAGTTGGTGCGGTATTTAAGCTCATCGATCGCCAGCACCGGGATTCGGTTGGCGGCGTTGCGCATGATGTCTGCCGAGGTAGTGGGATTGCTGTTGTCTTTTGAGGCGATGTCCTGCTTGATCGCGCTCTTGAGGTCATCCAGCCAGTCGGCCGCCCTGATAATCATCGCCGTTCCGCCCATCTCCAGCGCATGGATGACGACGGCATGAGCCAGGTGGGTTTTCCCGCTGCCGCAGTTGCCAGTGAGTATCACCAATTGTACCCTGCCGTCCCTCAAGGCTTGCGCAGCCTCTAACTCTTCCTCCGTCCCTTTGCGCTTACGGAATGTGTCAAAAGTCTCTCCGCGCTTGTCCTTCGGGATGCCGCATCTGTCCCAGCGCTTTTGCTTCAACTTCTCCGCTTGGCAAGAACAATCGAACGCTTTCCCGAAATCCTCATGCCATGGCGGAACATCCAAGACTACCCAACCAAGGTCTTTACAAATCGGGCACCTGACCGGCGAATCATCCACCACGATAATCGGGGTGTCCTGGCCTCGGCCTTTCTCGATCTGCTCCTTGATTGGCGCGAACAGGTTGGCGCTTGTCTCCATTGCCACCTCCTTGACTGAAAATGCGTTCGTTCTTCATCCAGTTTCGCAGACGCGATTTCCACTGCGACTTGGTGTGACGCCTTTTCCCGGAATGATAGTCACGACACGCTCGAATGTGTGACTCTCTGAATTCGGGATATTCGCTCAGGAACTCGCTTAGCCACTCCACATCGTTGGCCAACTGAGACGATCCCCAACCGGAGAGTTTCAAGAGTTCTCCTAGAATCGGATGGTTTCCGCAATCTATTTCTTTAGAAGTAGTATTTTCTTTCTTTTCTTTTGTGTTTACCCCGTGGGGTAACGGTTTCGTTACCCCGTTAGGTAACGGTTTGTCATCAGCTATTACCCCGTCAGGTAACACTTCCCCTTGCTCCACCATTACCCCGTTAGGTAACGATGCTATTACCCCGTCAGGTAATGGTGGCTCACCAACTGTTGCCCCGTCAGGTAATGGTTCCATTACCCCGTTAGGTAACGGTTTGGGATCATGATTCGTTACCCCATGGGGTAACGGTGTCCATGAGTCATAGTCTTTCTGAAACCCATACTGGATACCCTGACCTTCTTTCAAAATGGTTATCATGTTACGCATTCTCAGGAGGCCGAGAGCCCTGGCGACATGCCAGCGATTCAGCATTGTGCCCTTCTCGAACTGGGTGTAACTGATGCAATCTACGGTCTTGTGGTAGCCATACGTTTTCCGAAAGATGAACCACAGCACTCGACTTTCGTATTGCGTCAAATTCACTCTGCACATAGCATCTACAATTTCATTTGCTATGTCGGTGTGCCCGTTCTCAACTTGCGGACTGGCCATAGGGACGCTCCAACCTATTCCTTGATAAGGAACTCGTCATCCTCGTACTTCAATGTCACTGAAGGATTCCCATGGCGATTGGCTTTAGCCCCTATTTCGAGTGTGCCGCCATCATTGAATTCCAAGATGGCCTTCCCTTGTTTCACATGGAACCCGGTGACCGTCTCGCCGACCACATGCGAGCCGATGTATTGCTTCTCCCTCGCCTCTACCACACGATCTTTCACCTGTAACGGCACGCGAACACCTCCTGTCCAACTTTTATCTGCAGCAGTATCTCGCCAGTAATATCCGGCAGTTCGCGGTCACCGACCCCGCGCATGTTGGCTTCATGCACCAGTTCCCATATGGGATCAAGATCGATGCCACAACTCACCGCCGTACCCAGGGCAACATAGACTAAATGGGCGAGACCGGTGGCGATATCCGCCAAAGCGCCGGATTCCAGAGCGCCGATAGTCTCCCCCGCTCTTCCCTTTATCAGGCTAGCTCGAAGCTTCAGGACTTCCTCTGGTGGCAACTGGGGTAAGTTCTGAACCAACACCCCGAACTTCTCATGATAAGCCCTGACATCCGCCTGCCAGTTAGTGGACATTGGTTGCCTGGCCTTTCATTCTGCTCATTCTGTTACCTCATGGCAGGGCGGGAAGGACTCGAACCCTCATTTGTGGATTTGGAGGCCACTGTTCTTCCTCTGAACTACCACCCCGAGTTCTTCCGGGGATCTCTGGCAGGCGGAAATGGCCCACCAGACCCCGGACATCACCCCACTACCCCAATATCATCATTAGGCTCACACACGCCATTGATGTTCATCTTCCGAAATAGACATTCGTAAGCTGCTTACCTTGATTTGAAACGAACCATTTCCCGTTGCCGCCATTGACCAACTTCAGGTCTTCGATCGGTCCAAATGTCGGGACATTGCCGCACATGTCCACTACCAGCGTATCGATCTTATCCGGGTGTATCCTGATGCCTCGCCCGATCATCTGGTAGTACAGTGCAAGGCTCATAGTCGGACGCGCCAGGATGACCGTCTCCAATTCCGGGTAATCAAAGCCGGTGGTCAGCACGCCGACATTGGCTACGGCCCTTATTTCACCTGATCTGAAGCCGCTGATAATGCGTTCCCGCTCCCGCTTGGGCGTTTCTCCAGTGACGATGGCGCAGCCGGGTAGGCGACTCGCCACATATTCCGCTTCCTCAATAAAGCGGGTGAAGACCAAAGCGTTGCGCCTTTCCTGGAGGACCGCTCTGGTCTTATTCAGAACATGATCCGGGAAGTTAATGCCCTTGTAATAAGACTTCAAAGTCTTGTCATCATAGTCCGCCCCGGTGGTATTAAGCCGGAGCTGTGTGCGGTCAAAGCCGTTTGTGTTGATATACCGGAGCTTGGCCAGAAAACCAGAATCAAACAGATACCGGTTATTGACGTAGTACACCACATCGGTGAATATTCTCGGTCGGGTGCGCGTCAGGAACTTGAGGATTGATCCGCCGAATCCATCTGTCACCAGCCGATAAGGCGTGGCGGTCAACCCTAAAACTCTCGATGCTTCACATGCCTTCAGGAAATCGCGGTACATGCCTCCCTTTGAGTTGACCAGGTGGCACTCGTCGATGAGGATGTACCGAAAAGCCTTGAACATTTCAGGATGCTTTCGGACACTCCCGATGGTTGCAAACGTGATCGGGTAGAGTTGCTTCCTCCCCAGAGAAGCTGAATAGATGCCGGCGGAGAATCCGTAGCTCTCCATCTTGGCGTGATTCTGCTCAAGTATCTCTTTGGATGGCTGGAATACAAGAGTCGGGTCTCCAAGCTCTTTGATGATGTTGGCAATCACCAGGCTCTTTCCCGATCCCGTTGGGAGCACTATGATGCCATTGCTACTGTACGGCCCTTGGAGATACTTGACCGACGTCTGCACAGCTCGCTCTTGGTAGGGGCGCAGCGTGTAGGACATTAGTCTGACAGCTCCTTGTCTTCACCTGTTTCGCCAAATCCTTCGGCCTCAAACATGGCTACCTGTTCAGGCTTTTTCGTTCCGCCGAGTGTGCACGTCATTTGCCAGTAATGAAGCGTCAGATCCTCCACATCTGCCCGGTCTTCTCCGGACATGTTGATCGTGATATTGAGTACGTGTTCCAGATCCCCGCCTGACGGCTGAGTTGTCCACTTCAGCTTTGACACTTTGAGATCGATATGTTTCTTATCCATCGCCCCCAACAATTCCATTGCCTTTTCTTTTTCGGTCTGCCCCATTGATTTTGTTTCTCCTTCTCTTTTATTCATGCCACCCTCACAATCTTGCCAGTGGCCTCTTGGACCCTTCTCTTAAAGGCCTCCGCATCGCTGTTGGAATCGCTGAGGTGAAGCAACCATATCTCCCTGCATTGGCTCAGATCGTTGGCCTTCAGGAAGTCGAGCACCCGATCGATGCTCATGTGGTTGGCGTAAATTCTGCTCTTCAGCGATTGATGAAGCACCCCGCTGGCCACGTTCTCGCGGATGATGTCCTCATCGAAATTGCACTCGATCATGATCCTCGTCAGGCCATTGAATCGATATCTGGTGTATGCGGTGTCAGTCAAGAACAGTATCTTCTCGTCGCCGTGCATAATCAGAAATCCCAGCGAGCCCTCCGCGTCGTGCTCGGTCTCAAACGAGATCACCGCCCATGGCCCGATGTTGGTATGCATCTGGTTTGGATCAAGCACGTGCAATCGATGGCCTGATACCTTCAACGCCTCGGCCGTCTCTTTGCTCATATAACAGTCAATCCCGGCATCCATAAGCTTCTTGGCTGCCTTTGCGTGGTCCATGTGAGCATGGCTGATTAGGCACCCTTGAATCTCGGAGAGCTTGAAGTCTACGCCTTTGCGGATCCGGTCAATCGGAATGCCGGCCTCGATGAGAAGAGGGATTTTGCCATCGGAAATCCGATAGCAGTTACCGGTAGAACCGGAGGCGAGCACCTTGATATCAATCATGATCGTCTCTCTTTGCCGTACTCTCCGGCTGTCAAGCCTCCAGAATTCACTGAGTTGTAAACCTCGCCCCGGCTTTCAGACTGCTGCCTTTCTGGCATTGCTCGCGGGTTAGCAGCTACTCTCCGCGCATACGCCTCTATTTGGGGTATCAACTCTAAGCCCAGGAAGGCTCTGCTTTCTTCTCGTCCTTCTTCTGGTTTTCGTTGCCTGAATCCGCACCCGGCTGAGCACCGATCACCGGTCCTTGGTTAGCCTTGTCAACGATCTCGGCATCGATGATCCCTTCATCTGCCTCGGCTTCCTCCGCTTCCACTTTGTAGTAGCTTTCGTTGGCTCTTTCAGGATCGACGGCCAATTTGTCCGTCACCCTATGAACCAACGTCTTGAACTGCATGGCCTCTTCGTCATGCTCCCAGAAATCGTTGGTCTTTGCGGCTGTCTTGGAACGATTGAACTGCTTCGGACCGATGACGACCAGTACATTTTTCTTCGGGTCTTCGTACATGATGTACCCGAATCCTCCGACAACCTTACCGCGATCAAATGGATTGACTATCTCGAACTCGTAGGAGTCTTGGTCATGTTTCAGGCCCTTTTTGATCGCCGTAAATTTATCGCTCTCATGAACCAATTCATAGATGATATTGATGGGCTGCTCCCGGGCGACCTTGCGCCGGTAGTAGTCCTTGCCGACATACCCGATCCTCAGATCGAGGTCGTATTTGGACAGTTTCGTGTTAAAATACGGGATCGGGTGAATATGGTTCGGGATGAGCGCATCGAGACCCAGATCCACGCGATGCACTGCATCGATGGCCAATTTATTCAGGTTGACGTTGTTCCAAACAATAGGCGTTCCTTGCTGATTCTTGACCAACCTCTTGGCCTCCAGTTCCTTCAGCGTGGCGTCCACCTTCAGGAATAGATGCTGCGCCAGTCTTTGCTGGTAGGCGGTCATCTGAACCCCTTTCCCTACTGTGCCAGAGAACTCACGAATCACCGTGTTCGTGAACCTCTCTGCATCGGTCTTCGCCACTGCCACGGTCGGTTTCTCTGGTGTCTGTGTCTGTCCTGTCATGCTAATACCTCCTTCCTTGTCTTAGCTTTCTCAACCCTGAGAGCCTTGTCAGCCTCAGAGACATAGAGCCGTATTTGTTGGCCCCGGGTCGGTAACAGTTCCGTCACCGACTCCGCGTTGTCCACAAATATCGGGGCCTCGAATCCGTAGTAATCGGCCAGCGCATTGATCACATCAAGACCCGCGTTTATTCTCATGCCGTTGTTCAACCCGCCGCCGTAGGGCACGCCATTGACCGTGACCTCGCAGCATTCATCAAGTGCCCCATTGATCTGAATCTTAAAGAGCCTGAAGCGTACCAATTTGAACCGGCTATTGATCTTACTATCCAGAAGTGCAACCTTGGTACGCGTGAACTGATCGCATAGGAAAAGCTCTTTCTCTAGATTTTCGAATTCCGCGGACAACTTCTTTTCCTGCTCTTTCAATTCAGCTATTCGCTTCCGTCCACTCTCTCTGGCTCTGATCTGGGCGAATTGCTCTCCGACTTTGGCAATCTGTTCATCGAGAGTTGCAAGTTCGCATTTTATCTGACCTGTTTCTTGGGAACTCCCGGCCTTCAGTTGAGCGACGGCCTTCTCGATAGATTTTTTCTCTTCGATCTTGACCTTGTGTGTTTCGGGAAGTGGATATGATTTCTGTAATGCATCCAGTCGAGACCGTATCTTTTCAGCATCGGCCTCCAGCGCTTCAATTTTTCGCTTGATCGTCTCAATCGAGGTATGAATCTCTTCATTGTCGGCCTTCAGGCGTTTCACTTCACCAGCGCGTCGTTTTCCCTCGGCATCGATGCGCTCCATGTCTTCGGCCTTCTGGCGGTTGAAAGTGGCACGCCGTTCATCCTCAGCGGCGCGGTGTTTTTCCAGAGCGTCCTGTATTTTCTCGGCAGGAAGTGGTGACCCGCAATATGGGCAATCCGTCGGCTGGGAAGGAAGTGGGCCTTCCTTGAATGTCCGATCTCTGGCCTCGTAAAATTGCACCTTTAGATTCGGTAGTAATCCTTCGTGCTCTCGAATGGACTGGGCATTTTGCGCTATGTGCCCTTCCTTGACCCTAATATCGAGCCTCAGACTAGCGATCTGATCGTGCAAGGGGATAAGTTTCTTGCGCTCAACGTCGATAACTGCGTCATTCTCAACTCTTGCCTTGCGATCGATATCCATGATCTCCGCTTCAATTATTCGTAGTTCTTTGGTCTTCTGTGCGACTCCACCGCCATTGGAGATGCTCGATAAAGACGATTCAGCTTTCTGGCGCGTGCCCCTAAGCTCGGTTAACTTTTTGGTTAACTTTTCCGCGTCTTCGGACACCTGCGGAAGCGCCCTGTTCGCCTCATCGATCCTCGCTGGGATCAACTTTAATTCATCGTTGATCTTCGTCTTCTGACCAGCTATCACCTTTTTGTGATCGTCGAGTTTCCGGTTTCCGAGAATTGCGGGAAGGCTTGCCAGTGCCTTTTCAGACGCTATAACCTCGGCATCTGTGAGGTCACCACTCATGTCCATGATGATCTTTCGACCATTCTTCCAGGGGAGAACCTCGCAGAAATACCTCGGGTTCGTGAGGAGCTTGAAAGTTTCCTCTCGTCCGGCGATGCCATCAATGGCATCCATATATTCGTTCGCCTTTCTTGGCACTCCATCTACGAAATACTCGGTAGTATGGCCTGTGAACTCGGACTGTGCCGATCCCCGCTTCTTGGTGTACTTCTCAGCGTAGACCTTGCGAAGTGTTACCTGTCTATCTCCTAAATCGAGTACAGCCTCGACCTCATGGTTGAGGTTGTGCATCGGCTGTCCATTCGTTGCCAGAGTCTTGACCTCGAAGTCCGTTCGATTCAGGGAGTCTTTACCGAACAAGAGCCAGGAGAAGGCATCAGCCAACGTAGTCTTTCCAGTCCCATTGTCACCAAAGATGAACTGGTCTGCTCCGCCAGGTTCAATGCTGAAATCTCTCAGCCCCTTGAAGTTTCTGAGCGTCAGTCTTTGCAGTTTCATCGTAAACCCTCCCTTTCCTCTTATCTGTTTACCAGATCGGGTATCCGGCTTTCTGTCCTTCTATTCCACCCGAACAAACTCCAGCCCTTACGCCACATCCGTAGGCAGTTCTCGATGATTGATGCCTCTCGTTTCTGCGGCACTTCCTGTTTCACCATCGAGAGAGCCGCTATCTTCACTTGCTGTTCGTTCAACCTCTCAAATTTCTCAGCCTGAACGAAATACCGTATGGCTTGTCGTAATCTGGCTGCCTGGTAGGGGTGAGTCTTTCGGAGTTCTGTTTCTGCCTGGATAATGAGCGCATACGCGGCATTCTGCTGTTCGTCCATTCGGAGATCGATCTGGGGGAAAGTGGACAGAGCACTTGCAGCGCTGATTCGGCAACTCTGGGCATCCATATTAGCATCTAAGGCTTGGGTGAGAGCAATCTCTATTTCGTCTGGCTTACGATTCATGGGTCACCCCCACAATCGTTTGCTTTTCCGCCCACTGCTTGAGTCCATGCACCGGGACCCTGATGCATCGGCCTATCTGAACCTTTGGCAGCTCACCGGATGCCAGAAGCTCATACATCTTTGTCCTGCCAATGCCCAGAGCTTCGGCGGCCTCCAATGGCCTCAATAACACCTTCTCTTCCATCCTTCGTCCCTCCTTCCTTTACCCTTTACTGTTTGGTACAAACCAACTGGGTCCGAATCTCAAACCCAAGTCGACGCATCCAGGTATACAGGGTGCTTGGGTCAACGCCGATCTTTTGGCTTGTCTCCTCCATCGTTCCGGTCTCGTTGTATATCTGAGGCACGATCTTCTCCAGTGGGCCGCCAAGGCGTTCCTCAGCAGCCAGCATTCTCTTGGTCTTGATCGGTCTTCGTCTCATCTACTTACCACCTCACTAATTTCTGTTCTGCCAAGCTGCCATCCGCATCTCTTCGCCAGCTTTGCGGTTTAGCTCGCGCTCCACGAACTCAAGTGCGAGTTCAGCAGTTGATTTGTGAGCATTCTTCTTTCTGTTCATCTTCCTTCTCCTGTCGGCGCTTCCCTACGTCACAGAGTGACGTTAAATGTCACTCATCGGACAAAAAAATCCAGTCGCTCCCAATCTACCTTTGTAGTGATATTTACTGTCTTCAGTGTAACATATTACGTTACTAGAGTCAATGGTTAATTTAATATGATTTTGACATTTCATGGTACAATAGAAACACGATGAACAAGGACACGTTGAAATATACAGGGGCTGCGGTGAAGAGAGCGATGGAAGAGGCTAACATGTCCCCAGAGGACTTGGCTTCTAAATGGGGCTGCGCGAAGGGCCATCTATATCGCATATTCCGGGGCGAAACCGCGCTCAATATTGAGGGTTTGGAGCGTTTTGCGGTCATCTTTGGCAAACCCCGGAGTTATTTCCTTCCCCCTGAAGAGCAACCACCCTCCCGAAGTGCCTCAGAGATCATTTCAGAACTCGGGCAGAAGATACGAGAGATGGAGGCCAAAGGCAAGCCGCAGGGGATTGCGGAACCAATGCCGGTCAAAATGGTGCCGTTTTTTAGTCAAGGCCTCTCGCTCGGCCCGGACGGAAAGCTGGCGATCGAAAACCTTGAGGTCGCCGATTATGTCCCAATTCCCGAAAAGGACTGGAAACTGTCTCTCAAGGCCGCTCGCGCTCACGGTGATTGTCTCACCGGCAAGATAGAGAATGGTGACACCGTGGTATTCGATCCAGACATGACGCCCACCAATGGCCGCTATATCATTTGCTCTCACCGAAAATCAGAGGCCGATGAATGGGAGACAGGGGTTAAGCGCTTCCGCCAAGTGGGAGACGCTGCCTTTCTGGAGGACAACCTCCGCACCTATACTCTGAAGGATTGCCGAATTATCGGCGTAGTGATCAAGATCACCAGAGACGTTTGAGGATGGAATGGCCACGATTCAAGAAATCCTCAAAAAAGCCCGCAAAGATCAAGGGCTCAGTATGCGGAAGCTGGCGGAAGCCTCCGGGGTCAGCTTCTCCTATATCCAACTTCTGGAGTCCGGTAAACGAAAGAATATCACTGTCCCTATCGCACAGAAGCTTGCCGGTGCTCTCGGCGTAGACCCCGCGATATTCTTCAACGGAGACGTACAGGTTAAGCGCCCCATCTCGGCAATCCTGCTGGAACTAGCCGAGCGAGTCAAGGAACTGGAAGACCAGGTCAAGGAATTGGAATAGTGAATCAATGCTCCATTTGGGGATTTGACGAGGAATCATGAGAGGCCGCATCGTTAAGCGCTACGAGGACTCCTGGACAATCGTTGTCGATATTGGCCGCGATCCGCAGACTGGAAAGCGAAAACAGATGTCGAGGTCCATCAAAGGGACCAAGAAGGAAGCCGAAAAGCGGCTTGCCGAGATTATCCATCAACTTGAAAAGGGAACATTTACCAAGCCTCAGAAAATCACCTTCGGCGAATATCTCCATCAGTGGCTCAAGAACCACTCATCCAAGCTAGGGCCTCGAACTATCGAGGATTATGAACTGGACATCAGGAAACATATCTTACCGTCTCTTGGCGCAATATATCTATCTCAGTTAAAACCTCAGCATCTTGAAGACTACTATGCCGAAAAACTGGAGCATGGCCGTTGCGACGGTAAAGGCGGTCTGTCTCCCAAAACTATCCGAAATCATCATCACATCATTCACGCAGCGCTTCAAAAGGCCCTGACAACGCACTTGATCCAAGTAAACCCCGCCGACGCTGTAGAGTTACCAGAAAAGCAGCATTATGAATTTCCCACATGGGATGAAAATGAGGTCAATAAGTTTCTTGAGGCGATTAAAAATAGTCCGTATTACACCATTTTCTACCTTGCCCTCTTCACGGGTGCGAGACGCAGCGAAGTGCTGGCTTTGCGCTGGCAGGACACCAATCTGACGTTGGGGCAAATTCAAATAAATCGAAGCCTACACAGGCTGAAGGGTGGAAAGCTCGTCTTCCGTCCCACCAAAACAAAGAGGAGCCGTCGCACCATTGCCCTATCTCCCTCTACGATTATCACGTTGCGTAATCACAAGGAAGCGCAGAGGCTTGAGTGGAATATGGCAGACAGAAACCCAACCGAGGAAACGCTCGTCTTTTGTCATTTTGACGGAACTCCACTGGTGCCAGATACCGTCACCCATGCATGGCAGAGAGTCCTTAAACAGGCGGGAGTTGATCTCAAGAGAATCCGGATGCATGACGCCAGACATTCTCACGCATCCCTGCTACTCAAGCAAGGGGTACACCCCAAAATCGTTCAGGAGCGTCTGGGACATAGTTCTATCAGCATGACGCTGGATACTTACAGCCATGTAATGCCGGGCCTGCAAGAAGCCGCCGCCAAGGGATTTGATGGGATATTGCAGGAACCGAAAACAGAGGTTCTTGAAAACCTCCGTGATCGAAATGTGATCGAAAACAAAAATAGCCCTCATCAGAAAACCCGGTGAGGGCCATTTTAGCTTCGATTTTTGGGGTGGGTAGAGGGGATCGAACCCTCGATCTCCAGGGCCACAACCTGGCGCCTTAACCACTGGGCTATACCCACCACACACAAGGAGAGGAGATATTCCAAAGCCTTATTCTAACTTCTGGAACGCCAGTCGTCAAGCCGATTGACCGCCTGGCGCTTCTCGCTGCCATCAAGTTTAGCTCTGAGCACTGCCTTTCTCAATAGCTCGATGCTCTGATCGTAGGTGCGCCGATCTACCGGATAGGGAATGCCGTCTTTTCCTCCGTGGGCAAAGCTGAACCGGGCCGGATCGGTGAAACTGGGCGGAGCGCCATAGATCAGCTCGGAAAGGAGCGAAAGGGCGCGAATGGTTTTGGGCCCGACTCCCGGCAGCCCCAGCAACTCCTCGAAATCACCCGGACTGCGCTCGTAGGTAGCGGTAATGATCTTGCTGATCCGATCGGGGTGGATATCCTGAACAATGATCTGGTGCCGGCTCGGCAGGGTCAACAACTGAAGCTTCTTCAGTTCGCCGATGGTCTTTTCCGGTTTGTTTTCAGCAGCGATTCCGGTGATCACCTCTCGCGCCGGGGTGCTTTCCGCCGCCACCAAGTTGAGGACGTCTTTCCCGAACTGCTCGGCGCAGATGGCCGCATGGGGTTCGCAGACAAAATCGGTAACTCCCTCGCCGAGCCAGTGGTATCGGCGAGCATAGCGAGTGCTCTCGTTCATCCCCTGCTGAACCACTGCCCACGATCCCTCGCGGGTAAAAAGCATGACGTGATGATACAACTGATAGCCGTCCTGCAAGGCAGCGCTATCCACCTTGGCTGCCATTTTACTCGCATAAACGAGTGAGGCGGGATCGGCCGAAATGAGATTGCCACAGTCCTCGATTTGCTCCGGTGTTTTCCGGGAAGTGGCCCCTTTGCCGCCGGCCATGAAAAGCCCCAGATCACCCTGAATCTCCCGAATCCCCTCCTTGAGCGCGCCACAGGTGGTAGTAGTCAGCCCACTGGAATGCCAGTCGAACCCCAACACGCAGCCGAAAGCCTGAAACCAGTAGGGATCGGAGACCTTGTGCAGCATCTCATCGGGGCCAAACTCTTCCACGATCACGATGCATATCTCGCGGGCCAGCTTGGTCATCCGTTCGAAGAGCCATCGCGGAGCTTTGCCGCCGTGAAGGGGTAAATTGGCTACGCCCGTTCGGGAAGCGGGAGACATGCAAACACCTACCTTGATGCCGCTCGCCCTTCGACAAGCTCAAGGTGAGCGGATAGTAAAATAAGGAAGCTCTGATCAAGTGGTACAGGATTCCTCCTGCCGGGGTTTTAGAGCCTGCCCTGAGCTTGTCGAAGGGGGTGTCCACTAAATTCCCTTTCTTCCCCCAAGAGTGGGGGCCAGGGGGTTGACCAGAACTGAATCAGCGCTTCTATAACTAATCCTGTCCTTCAGGCTCCGTGACCGGCTCTTTGGGAGGATTATCGCGAACCCAGCGATAGAGTTCATCCAATGCCGGGGGGGAAACGCTGAAAACCTCGATGCCGGGCGGAAATTGAAGTCGGTGACCTTCCCGGATGAAGAGGATGCTGGCCTCCCCCGCCTTGAGGGTCTCCTCGATCCGTTTGGTCATGTGCTCGTATCGCTTTGCGGAAGCCTCCATGTAGTGTTTGGCCACAATATCCGCCGCCTTCCGGCTGATGAACCCCGCCATGATGAAGCGCTCCCAATCCATGATCTCATCGTTGAGCTCCCGGTCGTCCAGAGCCTCCAGTATCGCGCCTTGCCGACATCTCTCTGTAGTGAGATTGCAGGAACTCGGATTCAACTTCTCCAGAAGCTTCAGTCCTTCCTGCCCCGAGACGGCGATCGATTCATGGTAAATCCGCGTGACCGGTCCGGCAGCCGCTTCAAGCCTGGCGATATGGTCTTTCACCTGCGCCCAGTAACGGCTCAGGATTTCGATATACTCTCCCGGCGCTTCAGGCCCCATGAAGAGAAGGGGCACCAGATACAGCTTTCGCTTGCCCCTGAAACTTTCGGCCTCCGGCCTTTCAATTCTTCCCAGTTCTTCTGCCATATTTTCACCTGCCTGAAAATAGTCTATCTGCCATTACTACGAAAATACGCTTTCATCCGTTTGCCCTGAGCTGTGAGCTTGTCGAACAGTCGATGGGCTGTTCATGGTTCGACAGGCTCACCACGAACGGTATTCTCACCCAGGCATATATCCCAGCACTCTCCAACCACGGAGCAAAAAATCACCCCTCCAAACTCCTGCGCATTAACAGAGGTTGCGCGACTTCAGCGACTTGATATACCCTTTATAGTTTCTGAGGGTCTCCTCAAGGTGGTCGCCGCCAAATTTCTCCAGAACCGCTTCCGCCAGAACCAGCGCCAGCATTGCCTCGCCGATAACGCCAGCCGCCGGGACCACACAGGTATCGGCTCGTTCGACATGGCCCGGCACTTTCTCTCCGGTCTTGAGATCGACTGAAGCCAACGGGCTGAGAATGGTAGCGATGGGCTTGATCGCCGCTTGAACGACGATCGGCTCGCCATTGGTCATGCCGCCTTCAATTCCCCCGGCCCAGTTGGTGGGACGCTTGAATCCCGGCTCGATCACATCCTGAACCTGCGATCCGCTCAGATCGGCAACTGCAAATCCGGCGCCGATCTCCACACCCTTGACGGCCGGGATGCTCATCATCGCCTGGGCGATCTTGCCGCTCATCCGCCGATCCCAGTGAACGTGACTTCCCAGGCCAATCGGGACGCCCTTGGCAATCACTTCAAAGGCTCCGCCGACGCTATCTCCGGCCGCCTTGGCGGCATCGATGGCGGCCATCATTCCCTTCTCCGCCTCCGCGTCGGCACAACGCACTGCCGATGATTCAACCCTGGTCCAATCGATCGGCTCAACTACCTCGGCCCAACACCCGCCGATGGCAGTGACATGACTGCGGATTTCGATGCCGAATTCCTCAAGGAATCTCCGGGCAACAGCTCCAACCGCAACTCTGGCCGCCGTTTCCCTGGCGCTGGCCCGTTCCAGGACAGGTCGAATATCATCAAAATTATACTTGCTGACGCCGGCGAGGTCGGCATGTCCGGGGCGAAGGCGGGTAACCGGCTCGGTTTTCCCTTTGACCGGAGAGACGCTCATCTTCTCTTGCCAGTTCTCCCAGTCTTTATTCCAGATCAAAAGGGAAATAGGGCTTCCGATGGTCAGACCGTGCCTGACACCGGAAATGATCTCCGCCCGGTCCTGCTCGATCTGCATCCGCCCCCCTCTCCCATAGCCCCCCTGCCGCCGTTTGAGATCGGCCGCGATATAATCCTCACTCAGGGAGAGTCCGGCCGGAACCCCTTCGAGGATAGCGATGAGCGCTTTTCCGTGTGATTCGCCTGCTGTCAAGAATCTGAACATCTTTCCCCCTCATCCGTGTCATCGCAAGCCCTTCGACTATGTCATTCTGAGTAGAGCGAAGAATCTCTGTGCTGCTCAGGGTAAACTCCGCGGAGCACAAATCCTATCCTATCGCTCTGAGATTGCTTCGTCGCCTACGGCTCCCCGCAATGACATCCGGATTCAAACCAAGGCACCCCCCGCCTTCCCCATCATTATATCAACCGGTGCGGTCCGACCTGTCCAGAGTTCAAACGCCAGCACTCCTTGATAAACCAGCATCGAAAGCCCTCCCAGTGTTCGCGCCCCTGCTCTCTCCGCCATCTGTAGGAGCGGCGTCTTAATAGGATTATACACTACGTCATAGACCAGCGATCCGGGAGAGATCAGTTTCTCATCCACCGGCGATCGCTTTTCACCGGGGCTATGCTTCATCCCCAGCGGTGTGCAGTTAACCAGTAAATCAGCCGTGGAGACTGCCTTCCTGAATTCAGCCGATTTCTCTGATGTCAGCACAGAAACCTGCTTTGCTTCAAGGTCAGAAGCCAGCTTCCCCGCTCTGGCAGCATCGATATCAAACAGCGCCAGGGATCTCACACCTGACTTGACCAAAACAAAACCGATGGCTCTGGCCACACCGCCGGCACCGATTATGGCCACCTTTTTATCTTGCGGATCGAATTTTCCTTGTTCCTTAAGCGCCCTCAGAAATCCCCCGGCGTCGGTGTTATATCCGATCAGTATACCGTCCCGCTTGACGATGGTATTTACCGCGCCGATATCGGAAGCCATTGGGTCCAGATAATCCATGAGCCTCAAGACCGCTTCTTTATAGGGCACGGTCACATTAGCGCCCAGCTTTTCAGCGGAGCGAATATCCTTCACCACCTGGCTCAAGTTCCCCGGCGGGGTTTCCCACAGCTCATAACGGATATCGAGTCCCAGATGATCGAAGGCCGCCTGCTGAAAAGCCGGGGAAATCGAGTGTCCCAGCGGATAGCCGATTAAGCCGACTTTCTGTGTCATGGCAATATATTCCTAAGATACCAAAAATAGGAGAGAGCGGATAGCCCTGCCTCTTTTCGTTGTGCTATCAAGATTCGTCATAGAGCCGCTTGAGCGTGTCAATCCGATCCTTATCGCCAGCCAAAAGGACAAGCGACGTTGTTTCCGTATTGCAGCCTCCGGCCGGAGACCCGTCCGGCTTGATACCGGTCCTGATACCCCCGCTGATCGGGTCTTGGTTGGCCCGAATACGCGCCGCCACCTGTTGGGAATAAACAAAGGGCTCATCAAGCACTTGCACCACTATCAAAAGAAGAGCCAGTTTGTAAGTGGCTGCCTCATTTCTTACGCCATTTTCCATCGCTGGTCTATCCCATATGGCAACCGAATTGCTGTCGAACATCTCCAGCACCTGTCGAAGGTACTGACGAGCACGCTCAGCGTCCCCTTTGCGCCATTCCTGGATGGCGTACTCCAGCAGGACATCTGCGTAATCGCTGATCGGCTCCAGAACCGAGTCCACCCGATTTCCGCCGATTACAACAAAATCCTCGCCGTCATCCTCAATATAGGCCTTCTTTTGAATGCTGGGAGGCGGGTCTTCGATTCTACCGCCGAAAAGTATATCCGGCAGATCAGCTGAAGAGTAGGGGGCATAACCAGCGCTAGTCAACTTCTGAGTGATATCTCGGGCAATCTCCGGGGCATAAGGCTCTAAAGCCAACGCTGCCAACGCGCTATCGCCGAGCCAATAAACCTTGTCCATAGTGTAGAATCTGGAATCAGACCATGGCGGAGGAACCGCCCATTCCTCTTTCTGTAAAGGATCAAACTGCCAGCCTCCGGGAGGATCGGATTCGCGTATAAGATGGAGATCGCCATTGTATTTGGCGCGAAGGTAGTCGACCGCCTTATCAATATAACAAGTAGCAGAATATCCATGGCGGATATTCTGCCAGGAATCGGCCTCCGAACGAGTAATCCCTAAATAAGAATCGCCGTAGAGCGCGCTTGATTCTATTTGAGTATTTTCCCACCATTCGTTCCAGCTGGTGATGAATATCCAGTCGGGATCAGTGGCAACAGCGTTTGCCCACATTCCGCGATAGGTTTCCCCCTCGTTTCGGGGAAGTACAGCTCCGGTGCGGTCTGGGAGCAAACGATCATCATAGCCAGACATCACCGTCGCCGCCCACAATTTGGGCTTGCCGTCTTTTTGCAACAGGTGATAGTACCGGGTTGCCTTTGCAGCCTGCCCCATCTCAGGGGTATTCGTTGCCGCCAGGCCATAATCGTGAAGCCCGTCAAAAACCTCCAGCTGCTCAGCATCGCCAAAGCCCATACAGATGAAGAAAGCATCGAGGCCTTTCGAGCGAAGTTCCCAAAAAACTTCCTTCCATGTATCCAGTTCAATGCCGCCTGATGCCCACACAACGATCAATGGCCTTCCATCAACCCGTTCATACGCCGGATGAATGGCACGCTTGGTCAGCAAGTAGGTCAACCAGTCAATCAATTCATTTTTATCGCGTCCCTTTTGAGTCTTGCCGGATATCGTTTCAAAATAGGCCGCCACCTTGAAGTTCTCTCTTTCTGCGCGGTCGAGAAGAACTTCCAGATTTTCGTCGGTATAATCTCCCGGCCCCCACCATGAACTCAGGAAGCCGTCTATTCCGGCGCCTTTTGCCTCGGTGATCTGTCGCGAAATATCCTCAGCATTATCTGAGCTGTACAGAGTAGCCGGTTTATCAAGGAGCGTCTGATTGTTCCAGGAATCGTTATTGTACCAGGGATAATAGAACGCCCAGACGAGCGGCTCGTAGTAATGCTCAACCGCCCTCTCCAGAGGCTGGAGTTGCGAGAGAGCCGATAGATCAAGAGAAGTAATCCACAAGTTGGTCACATCACCTTTAATCACATCATCGTGACAAAACTTGGCGATTTGCACTATGCGTCCGTTTTCCTCCACGTTGTACACTCGCAGGATGCTTTCATTCAAATCGCCCCGTTTGAAAGTCAATTGAAGGGACTTTGCGGACAAGGATGCGGAACCATAGTAACCTGCGGAGATCGCATAGTCACCGATGAGGGTCACGCTATTTTCGGCCCTGGCGTTTTCCACGGACTGATCTATGTGCATGCCATCAACTGCACACCCGACGCTGGCATAGTCGCCAGATACACTGACTTGCCTTGAGGAAAGCACCGGCGCAGGATCAAAACTGAGGCTCGCCCAGTCCGAGGTGGTGGTGAATTCGAAGCGGAGGAGATAGTGGGAAGTCAGTTCAGTGCCGCTTAATGCTAACGTCGAACTATCGATAGGATCAGGAGTTTTTTCGGTAAGGCCTTCAAGCTTTCCTTCGAGGTCTTCTATTCGGAGTGAGCTATCGGCGAGCTGCTGCTCTAACGCAGAGACCTTCCGCTCCAATTCATCGATCCGATCCGAATCGGAATTGGAGCAGGCAGGAATGGCAGCCCCCAGAAGACACATCAGCCAGACGAACAGCAAAGTTCGCTTCATTCAGACCTCACTGTCAATTCGCCAATCAAATCGATATACTTCAGGCCATATTCTCTTGACGGTTCTATCTCAGAGCCTTCATGCCATTCGTTGAAGGTCATGACATTGACCATATTGTGGTTGCCGTCGAGATTGCCTATGGCAATGGCCCATGACTCACGCAGCGTCTCACCGGCACCTCGGGAAATCGGCGTATTGCACCTGTCGTCGTAGCCCAAAATCACCGGAGGGACAAAACCCATGCCATGAGTAACAGCCCCTTTACGATACTCGGCAATCCGATTGCCGATTTCGGTGGGGAAGAATTCTTCTCGCTGAGGATCGCGCATGCACTCCTCGCAATGCATGACTCCTCCTGTGATGGCCTCGAAATATTTCTGCCATAAATTCCACTCACATTGAGCTACATCGTCGGGCAACCACCCCATCACATCGGCAATGTCATAGGTGTCATACAACATGCCATATTTAGCCAACGTGTCATCGAGGCTATCGCCGCACCAACCAGCGACCGGGTAGAAGAAGACCACCGGCTTCCCATCAACCCTCAAATAGTTGGGCTGATCAAAATACCTTGAAATGTACGCCATATCATCCAGAAATTTTTGTCCCTTGGTGCGTTCGCCGTCAAAGGAGATGTCAAAGTTCTGAACAGACACATGCTCATATGTTGGGCTAAGATTGATCGCTGCGTCATAGAAAATGCAGAACTTGATACCCTTGGTATTTTCGAGACCTATCAACTGCCGAAAAACTTGGTCCGTCGGCGATCCCTGTTGCCCTGCCCATTCTACAGAAAGAAAATCGATTCCTGCCTGAGCAGCCCATTCCAAATGCTGCTTGATGATCACGGTGTCGCTGCTATCGTATGGCCCTAAGCTCGGAGTATTTGTGATACCTTCGGTCCATTTAGCCTGATTCCACCAAGGGTAATAGTTGGCCCCTACCAGTCTCACGTTTTCGGAGATATCTTGAGATGAACAGGAAAAACCAAGAATTGATGCTAAAATCAGAGACAGCACGGTGGCGATTGGCAAAACCACAGCAACCTTCACATGCCCTCCAAGCTCAATTCACTCTTGATCTGGCTCTCTCCCATCAAGAGAGGGAGAAGGCTCCTCCGGCCTGTGCTCATTGAGGTACCATTGTAAAATGAGGGCTGCAGCAGCCGTATCGCGCCGGGCTTTGATTTGCTTGCGATTCCTTCCGGCATCGCGCATCATATCGGTGGCCATCGAAGTGGAAAGTTGCTCGTCAGACAATTCAACCGGGACATCGGTCAGCTTTAAGAGCGCTTCGGCAAAAGCCTGGGTTTTTTCCGCCTGATGGCCGATGGTGCCGTCCATCGATCGGGGATATCCCACCACAATCCGACCCACTTTGTGTTCTTTCACCAGAGCCAGAAGGGCATCGAACTCGGAGCCATCGCGTTTTCTCTCGATCACCGTCAGCGTGCTGGCCAGTATCTCCATCGGGTCGGACATCGCCACGCCTATTCGCTTATCGCCGACATCCAGTCCCAGAATACGCATAGCTCGCCCTTCTCGCTCAGCGGATTCTAAATCCTTCCCGATAAAGGGTTATCAGCTTCCCTTTACATACCTCAGCGTTATTTCCGCGCAGGAAACTATCCACCAGCGCGGTTTCTTCTTCCGACTTCAAATTGCCGTGCCGAATATAGATGATGCCTTCTGTTCTCTCAGCCGGAAACCGGAGAGGGTTGCTAAAATGATAATCCCTAGTTACCAAGATCGCTCGATGCTGTAATGCCAGCTTGTAGACATACTCATCAGACACGCTTTTCTGGAGTTCGGAAACGGAGATTATCTCATCGCCACTGCCTCGTAATTTCACGACGAGATCATAGCTAACGTTCTCGTCGATAATTATCCTCACTAGGAAGCTACCCTCTCGGTCGATAGGTACGCTGCATACTCAATACATGCGAGGATATCCTCCCGCTCCAATCGAGGAAAACTCCTCAAAACGGATTCATAGTCCTCTCCCGCTGCCAGATGGCTCAAAACCACACGGACAGGAATACGGGTTCCTTTTACGCAGGATTCTCCTCCGCAAATATTCGGGTCAGAAACAATCCTTGGATTCATCACACACCCCCTTTATGTCAACATGGTCTTGGAGGACATCATCCCTTTGCCACTAGCTTTGGCACCAGCTTCAGGGCCTCGTCTATTTTCGAGGCATCCTTGCCGCCCGCCTGGGCCATCTCCGGCCTGCCGCCCCCGCCTCCACCGGTCACCTGCGCCACCTGCTTAACGATCTTGCCCGCGTTGATCCCTTTCTTGACCATGTCCGGAGTAACCATCGCCAGGAAACGCGGATTGCCATTGAGGACCGCCCCCAGAACGATCACGCCGCTGCCGAGTTTGTCCTTCAGGAAATCCCCCGTCTGGCGGAGCAGGTCTTCATCGGAAGCTGAAACTCTGGCAGCCAGCACTTTGACCCCGTCTATTTCTTTGACGTCCTGAAGCAGTGCCTCCGCAGTCTTGCGCAGAAGCTGGCCTTCCATGTCTTTGGCCCGCTTGCGCTCGGCGCTCAGCTCCGCCAGCAGAGCCGTCACTTTCTGGGCAACCTCTGAAGGGTTGGTCTCCAATTGATCAGCCACGTTTTGAAGTGCAGAGAAACGCTGCTCCGTGTACTTCTCCGCCGCCCTTCCGGTTACGGCTTCAATTCGCCTCAGCCCGGAGCCGACGCTCTTTTCGCTGGTGACATGAAAAAAGCCGATTTGCCCCGTGCTGTTGAGATGGGTTCCGCCGCAAAGCTCCGCGCTGACGCGCTCGCCGGAATCGGCATCTCCGATCTGCACCAGCCTGACCTCCTCGCCATACTTTTCCCCGAAGAACGCCAGCGCCCCTTCGGCGGCAGCTTTTTTGAATGTGGTTACGCAAGAAGATACCGGCAGGTTTCGGCGGATGTGTTCGTTCACCAGGTACTGAACCTGAGCCAGTTCTTCTTTGCTCAAAGCAATTAAATGGGTGAAGTCGAAGCGGAAATAATCGGGAGCGACCAGCGAGCCTCCTTGCCGCACCTGATCACCCAGAACTTTCCGTAAAGCGGCATGAAGCAGATGAGTAGCCGTGTGGTTCCGGGCGATATCCAGCCGACGCTCCAGATCAACCTTCGCCTCCACAGAATCTCCGACCGAGATGGAGCCCTCTTCAACCTTGCCGACGTGCATCACCAGGCCATCAAGAGGTCTTTTAGCATCGGATACGGCGATACGCCCTTTCGGGGCGGTAATCTGACCGGCATCGCCCAGCTGTCCGCCCATCTCTCCATAGAACGGCGTTTGGGCAAGGATCACTTCTACTTCCTGGCCCTTCACAGCCGATTGCACCGACTGTCCCTCGATAATCAAACTCAGCACCTTCGTCTTCTGTGAGAGAAGATCATATCCCACGAATTCGGTCTCCGGCATATCCAGGCTTTCCCAGAATTTCTGGACCGATTTATCCGCCAGCCCGAATTTTTGAGCCTCCCGCGCCCGCTCTCGCTGAGCCTGCATCTCTTTATTGAAGCCCTCCAGATCAACTGAAAGGCCAGACTCAGCGGCGACTTCCATGGTGATCTCCACAGGAAAGCCATAAGTATCGTACAACTTGAAAGCCTCTGCGCCGGAAATTGAGGCGGCCCCTTTCTTTTTACACGTTGAGACGATCTCATCAAGTAAATTCATCCCGGTATTCAGAGTCTGGTCAAATCGGGTTTCCTCCGCCTCGATGACTTTCAGAATATGATCCCGGCCGGTAGCCAGCTCCGGATAAAGACCACCCATCCGGTCCATTACCACCTTCGACATTTTGGTCAAGAAAGCCTCTTCCAATCCCAGCTTCCTTCCGAACAGCGCAGCCCGCCGCAGCACTCGCCGCAGCACATAACCCCGGCCTTCGTTGGAGGGGATGACGCCGTCAGCGATGAGGAAAGTGACCGCCCGGCTGTGCTCGGCCACCACGCGCATAGCCTTCGTCACGGATTCGCTCTCCCCGTATTTACGCCCGGAAAGCGCCGACACCTTTTCGATAATCGGACGGAAAATATCCGTTTCGTAGACCGTCGATTTGCCCTGCATGACTGTGGCAATGCGCTCCAGCCCCATGCCGGTATCGATATTCGGTTTGGGCAGCAGGTGGCGCTTGCCCTGCTCATCCTGATTGAACTGGGTGAAAACCAGGTTCCAGATCTCCAGGAATCGGCCGCAACTGCATTCCGGATTGCACTCGGGCTTGCAGCAACCCTTATCCTTGCCGAAGTCATAATGAATCTCGCTGCAGGGTCCGCAGGGACCGGTCTGTCCGGCAGGGCCCCAGAAATTGGACTTCTCACCCAATCTCACGATGCGCTCCTGGGGAACGCCAAGCTTGAGCCAGTATTGCTCCGCTTCATCGTCATCGAGGAAGACCGTGATCCAGAGCTTATCTTTGGGTAAGTGCAGGCGATCGATGACCAGCTCCCACGCCCAGGCAATGGCTTCCTTTTTGAAGTAATCGCCCACGCTGAAGTTGCCCAGCATCTCAAAAAAGGTGAGGTGTCCGGCATCTCCCACGGAATCGATATCTGTGGTGCGAAAGCATTTCTGGCAAGAGGCCAGGCGCGGATTGGGCGGGACCATCTCGCCAGTGAAATAGGGCTTGATCTGAACCATCCCAGCAGTGGTCAATAAAAGAGTTGGGTCGCCGTGCGGCACAAGGGAAGAGCTGGGCAGCACAAGATGGCCCTTCTCCTCAAAGAATTTCAGGTACGCGGTTCTGATTTCATTACTGTTCATAGAATCCTCAGGCTTGATTTTAGGCTAACGCAGAGGGTATGTCAACGAAGGTGAACTGGGGGAGGATATCTGCAAAAAGCCCTCGCCAAGGCGAGGGCTTTCTCAATTCGATTTACCTGGACCGGGACCTCTAGACTGGTTTTTGTGTGATTGCCCCGAACGGCGCAACCCCAAAAGTTCCGATCCATTCGGCGGCTGTATCCTTATGATCTTCTATGGCCCGCTTGATCTCCTCGTAAACCGCCTCAGGGGGTCTTGAAGGAAGGAAGGAGAGCATTCTGGCCAGCTCTCTCAGTTCCTCTTCCGACATGACCATCAACCGCAGATTGGCCTGAGATCGAAGCCGCTTGGCCTCCTCTTCATACCCCTCTGATTCCGCCATGGCCGCGCGGATGGAACTCAAAATATGATATCTCACCAAGTTAAAATTCGCCATCGCTTAACCTCCATGCCGAACGTATCTTTCGACTACACGAATATGCTATCAGAGGAAGGTTAAAAAAGGGGTTAAGGGAAAGTAAACATTGAGTAACAGTATGGTAATGGTCGGTGAATGCTCTTCCGTCTTTGGGGCGATAAATCGTCCCGTCCATCCCAGGGTTCAGTCTAACCGATAGCATTATAACAGAGAAAAATTGAAGGGGGAATAGCCATTTTTGGGCGGCCTTACTGACCTGTCGCCAGCTTCCAAAAGGGCAACGTTTCATAGGTGTCATCAGAAATAAAAAGACAGACCGACCATAGGTCCGGTCTGGCAGGAAACCATAGGGGTGACTTGGCTCATATAGAGTTCCGCACAGTTGAATTCAGCCGCCAGCATTTCCTTCAGCTTTTCGCCTTTGCTGAGATCGTCGGAATAGTGAACGATGATGTGCGCCGGTTTGTCGGGAAGCGCATATCTGAGAGTTATCTCAATCAACCGAGCCATTGCCTTGGGCGTGGTTCTTACTCTATCGGAAAAATCAAGGATTCCGGTCAAATTCATCATCCCGATAACCGGCTTCATTTGAATCAGATTGGCCAGCGTCCCGGCAAACTTGGGAGCCCGGCCGCCCTTGATAAGATAGGTCAAGGTCTCCAGCGCCATCAGCCACTTTACCCTCGGAATCATGTCCTGAACGGTTTCAATGATCTCGGAGAGGCTCTTATCGGCATGCGCCGCTCGGGCTGCTTCCAGCACCATCATTCCCTGTGCGCCGACAACGGTTCGAGTATCCACCACCTCTATGATGGTATCGGCCAGTTCCTGCTTGGCCATCTCTCTGGCCTGCATCAGCGAGTTGTAGGTCACTCCCAGATCGCTCGAATGAGGCAAACACAAGATTTTATCAGTGCTCCTGGCCAGGTCTTTGAAGATGTCCATAAAAGTCCCGGGAGCAATACCGCTTGTCGAAGAAGTGTTCTTGGGGTCCTTTTGCAGTTTGTAGAACTCGTCTGGTGTGATATCCACCCCGTCGCAATAGGTTTTTCCATTGACGATCACATTGATCGGAGCCACTCGGATATCATACTCCCTAATAAACTCCGGAGGTAGGCAATTTCCGGTATCCGTTACAATCCCTACTCTAGGCATTATGAATCTCCTAATTAGGCAACCTTTGATTAAGTGCTTTCAACCCCCTAGCCCCCAATCTTGGGGGAAGGTTGAAGAATTCGGGGGACACCCCCCGAACCCCCGGCAGGAGGAATCCTGCACCATTTGATCAGAGGTTCCTCAGTTTATTATCCGACGCCGCCGTCAATGCCGATCACCTGAGCCGTAATGTAGCCCGCCCGTTCGCCAGCTAGGAACGCCACCAGTTCAGCCACCTCGTCTGCCATGCCGAAACGTTGCAGCGGAATTCTGGAGAGAATGGAGTCTTTGATCTCTTGATGCAACATTGAAGTCATATCGGAAACGATGAAACCGGGGGCAACCGCATTAACCGTTATGTTTCGCGAACCGACCTCCCTGGCGATGCTCTTGGTGAAAGCAATAAGTCCGCCTTTGGCAGCCGAGTAGTTGGCCTGTCCGGGGCTTCCCGTTACTCCGGCAACCGAGGAGATATTGATAATCCGCCCCCATGACCGATCCATCATCGATCGCAGCGCAAATCTGGTGCAAAGATAAGCGCCTCGCAGATGGGTGTTGATGACTGTATCCCATGCTTCATCAGACATTCGGGGCAAGAGTCCGTCCCTGGTTATGCCGGCATTATTGACCAGAATATCGATGTGGCCCCACTTTTCGATGATTTCTCTGGTCATGGCTTTCACCGCTTTGCTATCGGAGACATCCGCCTTGACCAGCATCACCTCGCTTCCCATTGCTTCGATCTGGGAAACCACCTGCATGGCCGCTTCATCATTGGAGAGATAATTGACCGCCACTCTGGAGCCCTGAGAAGCCAGCTTGAGGGCAATCGCCTTCCCCAAACCTCTGGAAGCGCCCGTGACCAGGGAAACCCTGCCGCTCAGTTCTCGTTCCATCACTCTAAGCTCGCTTTATAACCAGACTGCAATTCTGCCCGCCGAGGCCGAAGGAGTTGGAAAGGCACACGTTCACTTCCTGCCGACGGGCTGTGTTGGGAACATAATCGAGATCGCATTCCGGGTCAGGGGTCTGATAATTGATCGTCGGGGGGATGATGCCGTTGCGAATCGTCAAAACGGAGGCCACCGCCTCAACCGATCCGGCCGCGCAGGCCAGATGCCCGATCATGGATTTATTGGCGCTCATCGGTATCTGATAAGCCTTTTTTCCGAACACCAGCTTGACCGCCTTGGTCTCACCGGCATCGTTCAGCTTGGTGCTGGTACCATGGGCATTGATGTAATCGACTTCCTCCGGCGATACCCCGGCGTCTTCCAGGGCCAGCTTCATCGCCACGGCCTCCATCTCAGGATCGGGCGCGGTTTCACTGAAGGCATCAAAGGACCATCCGGCTCCGCCCACTTCGGCCAGAATCGTGGCACCGCGTGCTTGGGCATGTTCGTATGATTCCAGGATCAATATTCCCGCGCCTTCAGCGATGACAAAACCGTCTCGATTGAGATCAAACGGCCGGCAAGCCGTTTTCGGGTCCAGACTTCTGGTCAGGGCACCGACGATGCCCAGACTGGCCACAGATATCGGGGTTACCTGCGCCTCTGCTCCCCCGGTGATCATCACATCGGCGCGGCCAAACCGGATATAATTCATGGCCACACCGATGGAATCGCTGCCGCTGGCGCAGGCGCTGGCAATACTGGTATTCGGCCCCTTGGCCCCAATCTCAAGCCCGACCTGAGCCGGAACCATGTGGGCAGACATCTTGGCGATCAACAGAGGGTCGACCCGCATCGGCCCCCGCCTTCTGAGCACCTCGCCCTGTTCATCGATCAGAGATATCATGCCCGCTGTGGCGATGACCACCCCCACCCTCTGGGCATTCTCTTTGGACATCTCCAGCCCGGCCGATTCGATGGCCATCCGGGTGGCGGCAATGGCAAAGTGGGTGCACCTGGAAGTGCGATCAACCCTCTTGATGTTCATGTACTGGGCCGGATCGAACCCCTTGACCTCACCAGCCACCTTTACCGGGTATTTGCTGGCATCAAACGCCGTGATCGGGCCAATGCCCGATCTGCCCTCCACCAACCCTTGCCAGTATTCTTCAACCGTCAGACCTATGGGAGTTACCACCCCCAAACCGGTTATCACTACTCTTCTTCCCATGTTTTGCATAAGTTCCACCATTATTCCCTATATCTGCTTCAATCGTGAGGACAAGCTAACAAGGCTTATCCGGAATCGTCTGCACCAGGGAGGAACCGCCATCCACGGTTATCACCTGTCCTCGGATCATGAATGCCTGATCGCTGCAGAGAAACGCCACGGCATTGGCGATATCTTCCGGCTCGACCATCCGCCCCACCGGGGTACGGCACCACACAGGGGGAAGCCCTTCTCCACCGGAGAGAATCCTGATAGCTTCGGTTTCCACAGCGCTGGCGGCAACTGCGTTCACCGAAATGCCCTTTGGAGCAAGCTCAACAGCGAGATATCGGGTGACGGTTTCCAGAGCTGCCTTGGAAGCACCGATGGCTGTATAGGAAGGCAAAACAAAGCGGGAACCCAAGCTGGTGATGCTGATCATCTTGCCCCCGTCTTTCATCAGCGGCACCGACTTCTGGGCGCAGAGCAGAAAGGCTCGAGCATTAATGTTCATCGCCCAGTCCCAGCCGCGCGTATCCAAGTCCAGAGCGGAGCGAGCCACACCGGAGGCGGCATTGCTGATCAGGATATCCAAACGCCCAAACTTCTCGGTTATTTCGGCGAACATGCGGCTAACCTTCTCTTCATCCCCCACATCCGCCTTGATGAGGTGAGCCCTCACGCCTTTCTTGCGGGCTTCTTCCGCAGTGGCCTCAGCCGTATCGCGCTTTCGGAAGTAGTTGATAACAACATCGGCCCCTTCGGCAGCGAGTCTCAGCGTGATCGCCCGACCGATGCCCCGGGAGCCGCCGGTAATCAGGGCTACTTTCCCTTTAAGAGAATCGCTGCTCATCCCTTCTCAGCAACCTTGCGTTCAACATAAGCGATGATATCGCCCATATTGGCGATGGCCTTCAGGTCTTCATCCGGTATTTCAATATTGAAACTATCTTCCAGGGCCACCAGTATCTGGACGACATCCAGAGAATCGGCTTCCAGGTCCTTAAAGGTAGTGGTCGGTTTAAAATCAAACCCCTCTTTGCGCACGATCTTGAGGACGGTTTTCTTGACGGTCTCTTCAATCGACATATCGAACTCCTCAGTGATTATTGCACTTTGCTGCGAGCCGCAGCAAGCTCGCTCCTGAGAGCGCCCACAAGGTCCATCTCCACGGCCGCTTTTGCTTGGGCAATGGCCCGGGCGATCTCGACAGCCTTGCTTCGCCCATGAGCCACAATGGCTACCCCGTTAACCGCCCACAAGGGGCCCCCCCCGGAAGCATCGGCCTGATTGGTGGCCAGGACCAGCTTATCGGCCAGCTCTTTGACTTCGTTCCGGGGTAATTTGCCTTCCAGTTCGGCCTCAAGCCATCCGGCAACCGTCCTCCCCAGAGATTCACAAAACTTAACCAGAACATTGCCCACAAAACCATCGCAAACGATCACATTCGCCCGCCCCAGAGGCAGATCGGATCCTTCGACATTACCGATAAAATTAAGCCCCGATTTCTTAAACAGGGCGTAGGCTTCTCTGACATGCTCGTTACCCTTGCCTTCCTCTGCCCCGTTGCTCAAGAGCGCCACCGTGGGATTCTCGATACCCAATACTTTCCGAGTATAGACGGCTCCAACGATGGCAAAATCGAGGAGCTGATCCGGTCGGCAATCCACATTCCCGCCTACGTCCATCAACACCGTATTCGGCGCAAAAGCCAGGAAATTCCCGCCAACCACCGGGCGCGCTATTCCCTCCATACTGCCCAGAATCTGAAGCGCGGCGGCGACCACCCCACCTGTTGGTCCCGCACCGATGACTGCATCGGCCTTCCCTTCTTTCACCAGCCTGGTGGCTACCGCAATCGAGGCATTTCGTTTGGTGCGCAGAGCAAAAGCGGGATGCTCGCCTTCCTGCAGGTACTCATTCGTCGCCACGATTTCAATGCTGCTACACCCACCCTGATTGGCAAGCTCACGTGCAATCAATTGCTCCGGGCCGACAAGGATAACTCCAACCCCTTGCTCCCTGGTGCCAAGAATCGCCCCTTTCACAATCTCTTCAGGGGCATAATCGCCGCCCATGGCGTCAATGGCTACCTTCATGGCTCCTCCGTCTTGAGCACCGCTTCTCCGCTGACAATGGATTCCCCTTTTTGATTCTGGCAAAGGACCTCGCACTTGATGACAACCCGGCTGCCGTTTCGTTCAATCTGACGCACTTTGCCGCTCACCGTGACGGTATCGCCTGGCCGGGCAGGGGATTTGAAGCGGATGTCCAGACGGCCGCCGGTGAGCCACACCCGCCCGAAGGTCATCGTCATCAGGTGCGAAACGTAAGCCATGATCAGCATGCCATGGGCAATCGTGCCTCCCAGGGGAGTCTGACGGGCAAAGTCTTGATCGATGTGGATGGGATTGAAATCCCGGCTGGCCTCGGCATAGAGGTTGATGTTCTCCTGGAGGATGTCCCGGGTGATCAGCCCAAGGACCATTCCTTCTTCCCACTCCGATATCTTCAGCATGGCCTCGTGTTCCATCTGTTTTTCTAATCAGACTGGGGCAGGATGAAACTGCTCTTGCCCTTCATTATCGTTTTAGAGTCCCGGTCAAGAACTTCAATATCTATATTAAGGAGACGCATCTTCCCCCGCTCCTGCTTCCGGCTCACCCGCGCGCGGCTGGTGAGCGTATCGCACACCCGTGCAATCCCCACGAATTCGAGTTCCTGAGAGATATGGATGGTTCCCGGAAGCAACACGATCTTCTCGGCAAGCGCCGCCTGAGCGCAGGCAGCTATGGCTGAAGGGGGAACGAGTGACGTTTCCTGATACAAATTGCTGGTCTCGCCTACGGCTCCCAAATAGAGGGCGATCCTTGACGCCTCCAGGTTGATGCTCGCCGGAGGGAATTGGTACCCCACCTCTATCTGGTGAAATTCAACCTTCTTTTCCGGAGGCAGCATGAATGGATTTGTCATGACCTTACGCCGATTGTAGAGAACCTTGAAGCTGATGTCAAGCCAGCGTATCCTTGACACCATCCCCCGAAACCCCTAGAATTCTGATGGAACAAACTCTGCGATTTTTCCCATATCTGCAAAGATGAGTGTAGCAGACGAATTAGCCGCAATTCAACCGGCGCGAGAAATGGCTCTGACCATCGGAGTTTTCGATGGCGTTCACCCGGGACACCAACACCTCATCAACCGATTGAAAGAGAAATCGGTTGAAATGGGTCTCTTGAGCGGCGTTATCACCTTCAGCTGGCATCCCAAAGCACTTCTAGCCCCGCAGACAGAGCTGCCCTATCTGACCAGTCTGGAGGAGCGGATCCGGCTCATCAAGGCGCTGGGAATCGATCACGTTATCGTTCTATCCTTCACGTCCGAACTCTCCCAGCTCACAGCGCGGGAGTTTGTCATATTGATGCAAAAGCACCTCAAGATGCGCGCCCTGGTGATCGGCCCTGATTTTGCTCTCGGCAAAGGCCGCGAGGGGAACTTCGACTATCTCAGTTCCCTGGGAAAAGAGCTCAACTTCACCGTAGACGCCGTTCACCCCATCAAGCTGGGTGAAAAGGTCATCAGCAGCACGGCCATCCGCCGAGCGCTGGCCAAGGGCGATGTAGAGAATGTGTCCCAGTTGCTGGGCAGGCGCTTTCGGCTGAGCGGAACGGTTGTTCACGGGGATCATCGCGGCGGCAAGCTCCTGGGATTTCCGACCACCAATCTGAGCGTTGTCAGCAACAGCGCGCTACCGGCCGATGGCGCCTACGTCACACTGGCTCACACCGGCAGAAAGACTCATAAAGCGGTGACCAACATCGGGGTGAGGCCAACTTTCGGCAAAAGCGCTCGAACCATTGAAACCCATATCCTCGATTTCAAAGGCAATCTCTACGATCATGCCTTCAGCATCGAATTCGTCAAGCGGCTCCGGGGAGAGATCAAGTTCGACTCCCTGGATAAACTCAAGGAACAAATCAGGACCGATATTTTGACGGCAAGGTCAACGAAAATCGAAAGATCAGCAGGATACAGCCGATGAGCAAAGAAATCGACCGCATATTGAAAAGAGGCGTCAGCGAGATCATCGTCGAAGAGGAACTCAGACGGATGCTGGAAACGGGAAAACCCCTCCGTCTGAAGGAAGGCTTCGACCCCAGCCGACCCGATATCCATCTGGGCCATGTAGTCGGACTCAGGAAGCTGCGACAGTTTCAGGAACTGGGCCATCAGGTGGTGCTCATCGTGGGAGACTGGACAGCGCAGATCGGCGATCCCAGCGGCCAATCCCAGACTCGCAATATGCTCACTGCCGAAGAGGTGCGAGCCAATGCTGAGACGTATATGCAGCAATTCTTCAAGGTGGTCGACCGCGAGAAGACAGAAGTCCGATGGCAGAGCGAATGGTTCGGGAATTTCAACCTGGCCGATGTCATCCGCCTCACCAGCAAGTTCACCGTGGCCCAGATCATGGCGCGAGAGGACTTCGCCAGCAGACAGGCGGCCGGAAAACCCATCGGCATCACGGAGCTTCTGTACCCATTACTCCAGGCCTACGATTCGGTGATGATCAAAGCGGATGTGGAGTTCGGGGGAACCGATCAAAAGTTCAACTGCCTCATGGGGCGCGAACTTCAGCAAATGGTCGGCCAGCGCCCGCAGCAGGTTTTCTTCATGCCGCTCCTGGTGGGCACCGACGGCAAGATGAAGATGTCCAAGAGCCTGGGGAATTATATCGCCGTCACCGACCCGCCCAATGAAATGTACGGCAAGGTGATGTCCCTCCCGGATAATCTTCTGCTGGATTACTTCGAACTGATCACCGATGTCCCCGATGAGGAGATAGCCGAATTCAAACAACAGCTTTCAAGCAATGCCATCAACCCAATGGTTTTGAAAAAGCGGCTGGCGCGGGAGATCATCGCCCAGTTCCACGATTCAAAGGCGGCGCAGGATGCCGATGTGCATTTCAGCTCCGTATTCCAGAAGGGGGATATCCCCAATGACATTCCCGAATTCGTGTTGGATACTCACGAGAAGGCCGCCGATATAACGGAAATACTGGTGAAGGCTGACCTGGTGAAAAGTCGAGGGGAAGCCCGCAGGCTGCTGGCCCAGGATGCCATCCAAGTGGATGGAGAGAAAGTGACCGCCCCTCTGATTACCCTGAAAGACGGCAGCATCATCAAAGTCGGCAAGCGGCGGTGGCTCAAGATCGTTGCCAGATAGAAAGAACTCAGATATCAAATAGAAGGAGCAATACCACATGAAATATCCAGAATACCCGGAGATGATGGCCAGATACCAGGAGAAGCGCAATAAGATCGAGCAGATGGGCGGTGCGGCTGCGGTCAAAAAGCAGCATGACGAAGGGAAGATGACGGCGCGGGAAAGAATTGAGTACTTCTTCGATCCGGGCACTTTCACTGAGCTCAAGAAGTTTGTTGAACACCGGACTACCGCTTTCGGGCTGGGCAAGAAAGAAATTCCCGCCGAAGGAATCGTCACCGGCTTCGGCAAAGTGAACGGCCGATACGTTGTTGCCAGCGCCGATGATTACACCTCCATGGCCGGAACGTTCGGCGAATACCACGGCAAGAAGCTTTCCATAGCCATCGATTTTGCCAAGGAGAAAGGCTGGCCTTTTGTGGGCATGAACGACTCCGCAGGTGCCCGGCTTCAGGAAGGACTGGATAGCCTGAACGCATATGGGTGGCTCTTCCGATCTCAGATACTGGCTTCCGGAATTGTCCCGCAGATCGCTCTGCTGATGGGGCCGTGTCTCGGTGGACAGGCGTATCATCCGGTCATGCAGGACTTCCTGTTCCAGTGCAAAAAGACGGGATTCATGGGAATCGCGGGGCCGGCATTTGTGGAGACTCAAACCGGAGAATCAATCAGCCTCGAAGAGCTTTGCGGCGTGACGGCTCAATGCGTGAAGTCAGGAAACGCCCATCTGGTCGCAGAGGATGATAAAGATTGTCTGGATAAGGCAAAAGAATTGCTCGGGCTCCTGCCCTCAAACAACAAGGAGAAGGCTCCCGTATCTAAGTGCGATGATGATCCGGAGAGAGACATCCCCGATTTCGAGTCAATCGTACCGGCGCAGCCGTTCAAGCCTTTTGATATGCACCTGGTGATCAAGAGGATTTCGGATAACGGCTATTTCTTTGAGATCATGAAGATGCATGCCCGCAATGTGATCGTCGGTTTTGCCAAATTCAATGGCCGGACAACCGGCATAGTTGCCAGCCAGTCGACGTGGCTCGGCGGGGCCATCGACTGTGATGCTGCCGATAAGATCGCCCGGTTCGTCCGGTTCTGTGATCTGTTCAGTATTCCGCTGGTCAATCTCCATGATACCCCGGCGTACATGATCGGCTCCGAGCAGGAATGGAGAGGGATTTTGCGCCACGGAGCGAAAACACTTTATGCTTATATCGATGCCACCGTGCCCAAGATAACCGTGATCGTGCGCAAGTCTTTGGCCGGCGCTTATCTGGGTATGTGCTGCAAAGATACCGGTGCCGACTTTGTCTTTGCATGGCCCAATGCCAAAGTGACTGTGGTCGGAGCGGCATCGGCTGCCAGCATTATCTTTGCTAAGGAGATCAGGGAGTCTGCCGATCCGGCGGCGACGAAGGAAAAGAGGATGCAGGAGTTCCTGGATACCTATGAGAATCCTTACCAGGGAGCCGCGCGAGGATTCATCGACGATATCATCATGCCCGGGGATACCCGCAAGCAGATCAATCGCGCTCTGGATATCCTGGAGAAGAAGAACGAGATCCGGCCCTGGAGAAAATACTCCAACATCAACATGTAGGGCGATCAGGACTCAGTTATCAGTTGTCAGTAGGGGCGACTCTTGGGGTCGCCCGCTCGGGAATCACGACCCTCACCTACCCTCTCCCCTGATGGGAGAGGGACTCAAGAGAGTGAATGGATTCTTCCCTTCCGGGATTTCAGGGCCTGCCCTGAGCTTGCCGAAGGGAGTGCCCCCCAACCGTCTTTTTCTTCCCCCTTTCCCGTTCACGGGAGAGGGGGACTGAGGGGGTGAGGGCGATTCCCCCAACGATTGGGGCAAAAGACAAGCACCACACTACTACACAGACAAGGAAGTGACGCCATGAGCGAACCCCAAGCGCTATACAAAGTTGAAGGTCCCATCGGCATCATCACCCTGAATCGAACAGACACCAGAAATGCCTTCAGCTGGGAGATGGTCCGGCTGATTCAACAGTTCCTTGACGAGGCATCTGCAGACGATAAAATAAAGGTTTTGATCCTGACGGCCAACGGTGCCGCTTTCTGCGCCGGGGCGGACGTCCGCGAGTTTGCCGAAGGCAGACTGCGGGGATGGGTATTCAAGAACTTCATGTGGGAAGGTCTGCACCACCTGAATCTCACCCTTACGGAAGACATGGACAAGCCAATCATTGCAGCGGTCAACGGTCCTGCCATCGGCGCCGGGATGGACATGGCTCTGGCCTGCGATATGCGCGTCTCTTCCGATAAAGCCAAGTTCGCTGAATCCTACATCAACATGGGAATCATCGCCGGAGACGGTGGCGCATACCTGCTTTCCCGGCTGGTGGGAATTCCCAAGGCCCTTGAATTGATGTTGACCGGGGATATGCTTTCAGCAGAGGAGGCCTTCGCGCTGGGAATCGTGAACAAGGTCGTCCCTCATGAGCGCCTCTTGGCTGAGACAATGGTCCTCGCGGAGAAGATCGCCAGCAAACCTCCCCTCGCCGTCCGTATGATGAAACGCTCCGTTTATCAGGCTCAAAACAGCTCATTCCGGAGCCACCTGGACTGCGTCTCCTCCCACAATGCCATGCTCTCCGAGACAGAGGATCATCAGGAAGCCGCCAGCGCTTTTATGGAAAAGCGCAAACCAACCTTCAAGGGAAAGTAATCAAGCGTTTTTGTGCTCCTATAATACAGGGAGAGAATTTTTCACTTCCCCTTTTCTTGATGGTTTTTTCTGTATGGAGCTAAAGGAGATTCGTGCTTACCAAGACTGAGATAAAGGTTCGAGGATATCACCTTGATGTGTATCAACATGTCAACAATGCTCGCTATCTGGAATTCCTTGAAGAGGGACGTTGGGTTTTCCTCGAACAAAACCGAAGCTCCGACCAGTGGCATCATGGGCTTGATTTTGTTGTAGCCAATATAAACATCAACTATAGACGACCGGCGAAATTGGGTGACGTATTAGAAATACGAACTGATATATCTACTGTTCGGGCCAAAAGTGGTGTAATTCATCAGGAGATAGTATTTCGAGGTACGGAGTCTTTAGTTGCTGACGCGGATGTGACTTTCGCTATTCTGGACTCAAAAACTAAACAAGCTCTTCCTCTCAAAGAAAGTCTCTATACTTTTTTTGATAAGCTGGCTGAGTCAAAAGACATTGCCGAGAAATAGGTCACATGAAAGGAGCAGGAGGAAGTTCAACAAAAGCGATTCCCTCCGCACTGATTGCTCCTTGCGGAACGAACTGCCGCCTCTGCCGGGCCTACACCAGAGATAAAAAAGCATGCCCCGGTTGCCGGGGTGACGACAGTCTCAAATCAAAGTCCTGCGTCACGTGCCGGATCAAGAACTGCGAGAAAATAGCGAGCGGTCGAGCCAGATACTGCTTCAGTTGCGACAGCTTTCCTTGCGCCAGGCTGAATCACCTGGACAAACGTTACCGAAGCAAGTATGGCATGAGTATGATTGACAATCTCAGCACATAGAGAAGTCCGGCATCAGGTCCTTCATCAGAAACGAAAAAGAGAAGTGGCCCTGCCCGGAATGCGGTGAGTTGATCTGCGTTCACAAGCCGCAATGTCTTTCTTGCGGCCACAAGTGGCATTAGCCTCTCCTCGTAACCCACTCTTGACACAGATGCCTACACAATGCATACTGATGCATATGAGAACGACACTGAACATTGACGATGAAATCTTGCAGAAGGCTTCCGAGTTGACGGGTATTAATGAGAAAACATCATTGGTCAGACTGGGACTGGAAGCTTTGATCGCCAGGGAAAGCAGTAAAAGGCTGGCCAACCTTGGTGGAACCGAGAAAGACTTGAAATCCATCCCCAGAAGAAGGACGGCCGCCAAACGAGTATGATCCTAGTGGATACTTCCGTCTGGGTATCCCACCTTAGAGGTGATGATGCTCACCTGCGAAAACTGCTGAATGACGGGAAGGTCTGTTGCCATCCCTTTGTTGTGGGGGAGTTGGCTTGCGGCAACCTCCAGAACAGAGCTGAAATACTGTCTCTCCTGCAATTGCTGCCAGCGGCAAAGACGGCTACTCATGAAGAGGTACTGCGATTTATCGAGACACAAAGCTTGATGGGCATTGGCCTCAGCTTCATTGATGTTCATTTACTTGCGTCGGCACTTTTATCAGAAGCACCTCTGTGGACATTCGATAAAGCTCTAAAGGCTGCTTCTACCAAATTGAATGTAGATTACCAGTAGATCGGTGTATCTCTCTGCTTCACCCCAAAGCCTGTCCGAGTCAATCTACACCGACCAACAAAGCGTTCATCTTTGAGCCTGGTCTTGCTCCTTCATGAAGCTCATAATATCCACAAATCCAAGGATGACCATTGAGACCGGGCTATTGCTTCCAGCTTCTGTTTGTGGTATACCTCTTCCATAACCCATTCAGGTCCACGATCCAGGCTTTCCAGCTTATCTATCCGCAGGGTCTTCCATCAGTTTCAACGGGTTACTTCGTTCAAATCTGAGTAGAATGGAGGGATCACATGAAGAAGTACCGTGTCATCCAATGGGGTACCGGCCAGGTAGGAACAGGGGCGCTTCGGGGAATCATCGAAAATCCCCAACTCGAACTAATTGGAGTGGCTGTTTACTCCAAAGAGAAGAATGGCAAAGACGCCGGAGACTTATGCGGTCTGCCTCCTACCGGTATCAGGGCCACCACTGATCGTGCGAGCTTACTGGCGATGCAGGCAGATTGCGTCAGCTACAATGGTGTGGCGTTCAGTGGCGATCCGGTGGTCGATGAAGTCGAGAGCATCCTCCTCTCCGGCAAAAATATCGCCTCCTCAGCCATCCTCAAACCATCGAAGAATGTTCCCGGCCGACATGGGGACGTGAACACGGTCAGACGCCTCGAGGCCGCTTGTCAGAAAGAAAGCGTCTCCTATTTCGTCTCAGGACTGGATCCGGGTTTTGCCACAGATGTGTTGCCTCTGGTCCTTTCCGGCGTGTGCCAGCGCATCGAGTTTGCACACGTCACCGAGATCATGGATTACACCACCTATTTGAATGCCTACGCCATCATCTAGTTCATGGGGTTCGGGAAACCCATTTTCACTCAACCGCCCAAGTACGTCGGGGAAATCTGGATTCCGCCTCTGTACGAATTGGCCGATGGTCTGGGCGTCGACCTCGATGACATCGTTGTCAGCTGTGAAGGTCGTCCTCTTGAAAGAGATGTGACCGTATTGGGCCATGGTTTGAAAGCCGGCACTATGGGTGCTTTGCGCTTCCGTGTAGAGGGCGTGGTCAAAGGAAAACCCGCCTTATGCATCGAGCATATCACCCGAATCGATCGAACCATCGCTCCCGATTGGCCACAACCTCCGGGGGGTGACGGAGGATACATCATCGAGATTGGCGGCAAGTTGAAGTATAAAGTCAGCCTGGAGTTCTCGATCGATGACGGCGACTTCATGAAAGCTGCTGCCTATGCAACAGCCATGCGACTGGTCAACGCCATCCCGGCAATCTGTGAAGCGCGACCGGGCGTTCTTTCTGGATTTGAACTTCCGCTGATAACAGGCAGAGGCTTGCTCAAGGTGAATTGAAAACATAGGCAGTTTTGCCAAGCATGAGGCCACAGAAAAGCAGCCTGACAAACGGTAGGTGAAAGTGATCCGGATGTGGACCCACTACGAATAGTCAGCTGGCAAATTCTCCAACCCATTCAACCTGGCCATGGTGATCCAGACATCACCGGCAGGAAAGCCAAGGTAGATGGACATCGTCTCTGCTGCTTGGTGCGAGGAGGATGGATTCTGGTCAGAACAGGTAGTAATCCGGCTGTGAAGTCATAGCCAAGTTCGTGACCGCACAAACCAAGTTCTACCCGCCGGTATGAGGCCTGATGATCGAAACCACATCGCCGTCTTTCAGAATCATCTCGTCCCTTTCAGACGGGGATACCCGCTTCCCATTGATCACCACCATGTAGTGGAGTTTGATTTCTCCGGTCGTCTGATCAATGAAATCCATACCCAAGTGAGAACCGTGCGCTTCAACCAACCGTCCCATGAATTGCCTCAGCGTCGTATCTGGTTCCGCTTCCAGATAACGCTTCTCACTGAGAGCTTCTGTCCTGGGGTAGATTTCTACCCGTATCATCATTTAGCCCTATTGCCATGCAAGAGGCTTACTTCCACAAAGCGAATAGCGCCGGTGGGACAAGACAAAACACATTGAGGATCGCCGCCGCAAAGATCGCATTTGACCAGTTGAAGGTCCTCAGGAACGAGTCGAATTGAACCGAAAGGACAGGCCAGCATGCATTCCCGGCAACCTAGGCAACTCTCCTTGCTGGTGTCAAGCCATACTATTCCCGTCTTCTCATCGCGAAAGATCGGGGGAGCAAAAGGTTTTGTGCCCTTCCACGTTTTTTCGGCAGGACATGCTTTGATGCAGACAGGATTCCTGCATTGCCTGCAAACCGAAGGAACATCCGTCCCCGTTTCGGAATCAGAGTGGATCCTTATCCCGCTGCAGAACGGATTGAACTTCCCAGACTTCTTTTCAGAGCAAACCATCATACATATACGGCACCCGTTACACAGCTTCGAATCGACCTGAATACTCTTCATCATTTTTGTTACTTCTCCTGATATTCGGGGGTATTCTTTTGTGGCGGGAGTTTTCCCATGTCGCTCAACGCTTTGGCTACATCGTCCAAACCGAGCATCTCCAGCTTGGCTCTGCTGGGAATTCCGGTCTTGACGTCCCAATCCCTGAGTTCATAGTATCGATCCAGCATTGATTCGAATTTCTCAGGATCAATTTCTTCACCTTTGCAGGGACCACCTTGAATGGGCTCTCTGGCTATTCTGCCCCGGAAGCGGTCATCTTCCCGGCTTATCCCTTCCCGCACGGCAAAGGCCCTCTCCAGAGCATTGATCCTCTCTGCCGCCAGCTTCATCTGTTCAGCATCCCGCTCGATCCCAGTCGCGGCTGAGAAGAGATCCGCTGCCTCCTGGAAATGAATCTCCTGCTCAGCCCACCCAGAAATGAACTTGCATATCTCCACCGCGTCTGTCATCGTGCAGAGGTTCTGGTAGTAGACCGTCGTCGCCGCCTTTTCGTAGGAGGTGGGATCGGCTTCCCGATCAGTGCCTATCAGGGTCTTCATTTTTTCCGGAGATATCGCCGGAGGGTAACCCTCCTCATGATGGCCGGGTATTGTGCTCGTTGATCCGGACAGCACATAAGCCTTCATCAATCTCGGATCATCCGACCCCATTCCCATTCCTTTGCAGTGGCTGTAATCCTCCGCCGCCTTGCCGCCGATCTTCAGAGATGCTCGATACCCCCCTTCAGCCAGCAGATCACCGAACCCTTCTCTATTGCCGACCTTGTGAATCATGGCAATGATCGCATCGACATTGCCCCACTCCAGCTCAATGCCGTCCGTATCCTTTTGGGTGATGATGCCCTGCTGGTACCATTCCATCGCTGCGGCAATCGCAAACGGCAGCTCAATGGTGTCCATCCCGTACTGGTTGCAGAGGTTCAATATCCTGAACATAGACTCCAGACTGGAGTTTCCCAGGTTGGGACCGAAGGGATAGACGAGACCGCCCTCGACGCCCTCTCCCTTCTCACCTTTGTAAGGCCCGTCCTTTACTTCAAAGAAGTGGCTGCAATGCAGAGGACAGGCATGACAGGCCTTGTCCCTGGTGTAGTACTGGCTTATGCTGGATTTTTTGAAGTTCACGGCCCCCTCCCAGGGGCTGGCTTGCTGGAAGTTTCTGATGCTCAGAATACCAGCCTTATCTGCCACCAGCATGGATGCAGGAGATCCATGAACGGAGAAATAGCGATAGTACGGGTTCTGCATGATCCGATTGGTGATCTCGCGTGTCAGTGCTATCATCCGTTTCGGATCGGCAACGCGAATGCTTCCCGTGCCTCTCACCGCTATGGCTTTGAGGTTCTTCGAGCCCATTACCGCACCCATTCCGGTCATGCCCGCCACACGGTGCATCGTGAACAGGATGACGGCAAATCTCACCAGCTTCTCCCCGGCAGGGCCGATGGAAGCCACCTTGATATTGGGATCGCCGAGCTCATTCTTGATCAACCGATCAGTTTCCCATGTGTTTCTGTTCCACAGATGTTTGGCGGGCCTGATGGTTACCGTATCATCATCGATGAAAATATAGACCGGCTCCTCTGCCCTGCCCCGAATCACAACATGATCGTAACCCGCCCACTTCAGCTCCGGACCAAAGCTCCCACCTACATTGGACATTCCTATGCCCGGGTAGGCGAAAGACTTGGCAGTCACGCTCATCCTGTTCGCCGAGGGTGCCACGGTTCCTCCCAGCGGTCCCGTCCCAAAGATCAGCAAATTATCAGGTGAGGCAGCATCGATCCCCGGCCGGACCTCGCTGAAGAGAATTCGGGAGTTGATCCCTCTGCCTCCCAGATAGTCTTTGCCCAACGATTGATCAAAGGGTTCCTTCCTGATCTTTCCGCAGGAAAGGTCAACATCCAGTATGGTCCCTGCCCATCCGTACATGCCGCTCTGCTCCTTTACGTTTAATCGGCATCCGTCTGTCTGTAAAATCGGCTATCTGACAATCAACGGGCTCTTGAAATTGCGCAGGTCCGGCACGAAGTTGGCGAAGGTGTTGGGATAAACGATCCCCGGTTTGGCCCCGCAAACAATGGGAATGGTTTGTATGATGTTAACAGCAGTGGTATACCATGCAGGCGCGGTCCGATCACCTTCAAGAAAGCGAAGGTTCTTCTCGGCCGAGGCCAGCAGCTCGAACTTGCACCTGACGGAAACCGGCTGCCCTTCGATAATAATGGTATAGTAGTCACCGGGAAGCAGCCCCTCCTCGAGGTCATCATCATCAACGTACCATATCTCCTCCAGGGTGAGGAAGCGTTTGCCATCCACAATGGCATGATATGAAAAATCGCATCCTGCCCGGGTACCCTTTTTCACGGTCAGCGGAATCAAGTTGATATCCTTTCGGGCAACGAAATAATTCTTCTCCGTCTCCATGCGCTCCACCTCGACTCCCAGAATCGAGCAGGTGAGCGCCAGACTCTCGGTATAGCCCTGATCACCCGCATCCTCTATCATCGGCTTCTGGCTCAAGGGTGACCCGAAACCCAGCCCTCTCATCATGTCGGCACTCTCAACTCTCCTGAGATCAACTACTTCCTGGACTTTGATATAGGAAATGCTGGTGGAGGCCCCGGTAAGGGTGGTGACGATGCGTTCGATCAGCCAGCCGGGATTCACGCCCGTACCGTGCAGGCTTGCGCCGCCTTTTTCACACGCCTTTTGCAGCTTATCCGCCAGAGCCTGCGAATGATAAGAAGGATACCACCAGTTGGCCGAGGTGATGACATTCTTGCCGGACTCCAGCATTCGGCAGACGATATTGGTAGCCTCCGAATCGACACGCATCTTGGTGCTCAGGTTCGGACAAAACAGAACGCAGTCGGCATCCAGGTTAAGTATCTTCTCCTGATCAGTGGTCATACGCACCCCCATCGGGGCCATACCCAGATACTCTCCCGCATCCTTTCCGTTCTTCTCGGGATTGTAAGCACGGACCCCCACCAGTTCCAGTTCCGGCTTTTTGGCGATCTCCCGGAGCAATACGCTGCCTATAGTTCCCGGTCCCCATACGATGACCCGGTAAGGTGATTTCACTTCGCCCTCCTTTTATTTATTTGAGTTCTCGGCTTATGATGTCACAACGTTCAGAACGCTCACGGCAAGGATGTCGTATTGCCAACTTCGGCTCTGCCCAGCAATCTTGAGACGTGCAGGGGCAATGGACGAATTGGCCCGGCGGTGATGCTTAATGATGTCCTGTTTGGTTAACATTTTAACCCATATGAAGGCACTCAAGCAACATAATAGTCTCCTGAAAAGGATACCAATTTAACATCATTACGATATGCCTGATTTTCCGCCTTCACTCGCCACATTGGATCACTGCCCCTTTTCTAAGCGCAACAAGGCTGCAGAAACCTGCAAGGCTCACCATACAGGCAAAATTGACCTGTCATTCAGGCTCGCCTCATGCTGAAAGAAACAGCGTGTTGATTGTCCCAACGCATGCTTGTATACTCAACACTGGTCCCCAACTAGAGCTTCTTCTCAACGCTTATCATTTTTCGGGAGGCACAGCGATGGGTCACAGTGACAACTTCGAGATCTTCATGGATGCATTGATCAATATGCCCTTCCATAAGACCCTGACGTTGACGCCAGAGTCATTCGATCTGGACAATGGCTGCATCAGATTCTCCATGCGGGATGAGTTGGTGGGCAATCCTGCCTTTCGTGTCTTGCATGGAGGAGTTACTTCGGCAATCCTCGACTTGGAGGGGGCTCTTGTCCTGGGGCTCCATCACGCCAGACAGGTCAAGGATCAACCTCCGAAGAGCCTGCGCGAGCTTTATAAGGGAGGCACCCTGGATTTGCGGATTGACTTTATCCAGCCGGGGAAAGGTCGCCACTTTGTTGCTTCCGGTAAGATCGTTCATATCGGCAAGAAAGTTGCTATTACGCACAGTGAGCTGCACAACGACCAGCAACAACTTATCGCCATGGCCACAGGCTCCTATGTTGTCGGTTGACGTTGTGCCAACTGCAAATTTGCTCTATTCTCGAAATCACGCCGACCTTCACCTGTACCACATCTCAACAGTGGCATTAATTGGCTGACATCCCCGATTGCCTTGCTCCCTCGCTCTAGGCTATCATAGAGCAAAACGGAGGCTGGTACGATGCATCTTTCCAATATTCGGTCCATGTATGCGGCGGTCGAAGTCGAACACGGTTTCGACGTCATTATCATCGTCTCTTCGAGCCACGATCAGGCAGATTTCTGGCAGAAGCGGCTTCAGTCTTCCCGTGGCACGGTAACTCCCCGCAAAACACAGGTGATCTCCGTGGAAGAGGACTGGCCGGGCGGAGCCGGACAATTACTGGGAACCCTTTACGCCTTCCAAAAGGCAAGCTCCATCCTCAACCTGCACCAGATTCTCGCCGGAGGCGGAACCATCGCCATGTACCACACGGCAGGCAAGGGAACGCGGATGGCCCCGATAACGGCTGCTGAGGCCAACAACAAATCGGCCATCAAGCTGCCCCGGCTGATCGAGATCGACGGCATCAGAACGCCTCTTACTGTACTGGAAGCGGTCATCTTTCAGACTGGAATCTTTGCCGACTCCCGTCCCGGGAGGCTCGGCGTTTTCTGGGGAGATCAGGTCTTCATCCCCTCCCGATCCGCCAATTTTGAAGGCAACCACCATGCCGAGATACTGGATATCCGCGATCAGATACCGGCAGATGAGGAGAGCTGGAAGAGCAGCTGGCAAAGCTATGGACTTATCATCCCCGATGCTCACGGTGACGCGCTGCAAAGGGAAAAACAATGCTGGGACGATCTCAGAAAACTCACCGCCGTCGGGCTCATCAAACCGGATGCTTCCGGCCGGGTCATCCTGGGAAAAAGTCTGGGATGTTTCTCGGTTTCCCACAACTTGCTCTCCGCTCTGCTGGAAGAGTTCGCCGCCGAGCTTACCGAGAAACGGGTAAAAATGGACACCGATCCCCACCTCTGGATGCCGCTGACCTCCACCAGAGAACAATTCACTTCAGCCGGGGGCAGCCCGGCGCTCTGGGATAGACTGGATCAATTCAAACAGCGATTCATGACCAAGGATCAACAAAGGCTGAGGCTCTTCGGCGATAAAGACGTGGGGAATCAAACTCTCTGGTGGGACTATGGCCAGCTCCGGCTTTATCATCAGAATTTCCTCAAAGCGCTGGAGGACTCCTTTGAAGGCGCCTGCCTGCGGCAATTCTACAACTTAGAAAGCCATCACATCCAAAGTTGCAGCAAAGACGGTCTCACCGTGGAAAACTCGATCATCGTGAATTCGCATATCAAAGGAAAAGTCAAAGACAGCGTTCTCCTCGGAGTGGAAGCCGACCACCTCGATTCGACGGCCTCTGCCATTATGTCAAGCCATCTGGGACGCGCACGGATAGACGGGGCGCTCATCTACGGCTGCATCGATCTGAATGAGATGGCGCTCAACACGGGAGAAGTGGCCGCCGATGTGTTCATGCCGTCTCTAGGTCAGATGAGAATGAGAACCGAAATCCGGCGCGATGGCAAGGAAGACTGGGATCGCCTGATCTGTGGGAATCCTTACACCTTCGAGTCTCTGAGCCGATTGGTGGGAAGTCAGTCTGAGTCAGGCATTGTGGCTGAGAGGAGTAAGCGGATGGGCCATTACAAGAATCGAGAGAAGATTAAATCACTGGCACGTAGCTTCATCAAGCCGGCCACCGATAATCTGGTGGAGATCGTGTGGGGAGGAGACCATATCGAAAAGATGAAGGGGTTGCCGCCTTCCGGAAAGAAGATCGCCGAATCGTGGGAGTGTTCCTCCCACCCCCAACATCCCTCGACCATCCATCTGCAAGATGGCTCGGCAATTCCCTTGAGCGACCTGTTGGCGCTGATGAGCGAGGACATCCTGGGCCATCAGATGGCCGAAGAGTTCATCGGAAGGCTGCCGATCCTTTTCAAGTTCCTCGATGCCCGCGAAGACCTCTCCGTCCAAGTGCACCCCTCCGATGAGAAGGCCCGGGAACTCGGCGAAAGCGACACGGGCAAGACCGAGGCATGGGTGGTGCTGAAAGCCGAAAAAGGCGCCGTGCTCTATCTGGGTTTCAAGGAAGATGTGAATGAATCTGAATTCGAGAAGGACCTCTCCTCGCCTAGGGTCAATATCGCGCAGAAGTATCTGACCCCGATTGAGGCGCGCGTCGGCGATGTGCTGATCAATCCCACCGGGACCGTTCACGCCATCGGCAAAGGGGTGGTTCTGGCCGAAATCCAGCAGTCCTCCGGGATCACCTACCGGGTGTGGGATTGGAACCGGGTTCCCCAACGACCGCTGCACATCGCCAAAGCCATGGCGTCGCTCAACTTCAAGAAGACCGGCAAGGCAGATTTCGAGCTGACTCCTATCAGGATCAGCGATAAAGAGGAACGCCTGATCGACAGCTTCTACTTCTCCCTTGACCGCCTGAGGCTGGCTTACGGCGATGCACTCGATGCCGACACCAAGGGCGGTTTTCAAATACTGACCTGCCTTGAAGGCAAATGCGATCTGATCGGAGAAGGCTCAAAAGCAGCCATCGGGCAATGGGAATCGGCGCTGGTTCCGGCTTCAATCGGGCAATACAAAATCGCGGCCAAAGCGGACTCCGTTCTGCTGCGGTCTTTTGTGCTTGCTCCCCAGCAGATCGATCCGGTCATCTTCCAGACTTATGACGTGCGCGCCATCGCCGATAAATATCTCTCGGACCGAGTCTGTTACTATCTGGGAAAGGGATTCGGGACTTTTCTGCGCAGAGAACAAGGAGGGCAACCACAAGGGATTGCCCCTACAGTGACGGTCGGTGGAGGCGTTCGGCTTTCCACAGAAAGAATCCGCCAACAGTTGATCAAAGGCATCTGCTCCACAGGCGTGAACGTCCTCGACGTCGGCGTCACAACAACTCCCGAACTCTATTTCTCCATCCCCTATCTGAATGCCGATGGGGGCATAAATATCACCGCCAGCCACAATGAGGCGGAATACAACGGACTCAAACAGGTGATTCGGAGCGCCGATGGGTTTATCACCAGCATCAACGCCGACCAGATGCTCGAAATCAAGAGAACGGTGCTGGAGGGCGATTTTCTGGAGGGCGAGGGGAAATACACCAAGATCGAAGAGGGCGAGGTGGTTCGATACCACAACGAACTGGTAAAGGCCAATTGCCGTCTGGGAAGGGCGATCTGGATCGAACTGTTGCAAAGGTGGCAGGATAAAGGACTCAAAGCGCTCCTGGATGTCACCTCCAAGTTGGACTTCCCCGAGAAGCCCGATAAGCAAAAATGGGCTCAAATCCGCCAGACCCTGGATTTGCCTGCCGATATTGAACAACCGGCTACCGCCATCAAACATCCCTTTGAGGGTCTGATTGCGGTTATCGACTTTGGCAACGGCTCGGCATGGAGGACCGCAGAGGTCTACTCCGATCTTGGAGCCGAGGTGGTGGCGCTGAACGACTTCCCGGACGGCTCCTTCCCCGCCCACATGCCCGACCCCATCAAGGCCAAGTATCGCAAACAGCTTGAGGCGGCAGTAATGAAGGAAGCGGCCAGATCGAAGAAGGAAGTGATCGGGATCGGCAACGATGAAGACGCCGACCGGGTGATCTACGTCCGCAGCGATGGACGAGTGGTGGAGGGAGATCGAACTCTGGCCATCCAGGCCAAGCCGATCATCGAAGAGCATGTCAGACTGGGCAAACCGGGAAAACCCCGATTCCTGGGCGAGGTGAAATTCTCCCGCGTCGCTGAAGAATACATCACGTCGCTGGGCGGAGAATATATCCTCAGCCCCACCGGATTTGCCTTCATCAAGGACGGCACCAAAGCTCTGGCGCGCGCCCTCCGGGCAGGCGAGCCGGAGATCGAATTGTTCGGGCGCAAGATCAACCTCCGGGAGAATAAGGAGCCCATCGCGCTGGCGGCGGAGCTTTCCGGACACCAGATGGCCGGGCACGAGGAGAACTGGATTTTCGATGACGCGCTGCTGGCCTCCATCAAAGTACTCTCCGCCATCGCCGACGGACTGAAGGAAGGCAAGACGTTTATCGATCTCGATGAGGCCGTGCCGCGATATCCGGCCACCCCGGAACTGAATATCCGCCTCGGCACCAACATCCTGGCCGAAAAGCAGGAGGTGGTCGATGCCGTCCTCAAAATTTTCCGCCGCAAGGGCTACCCCATCGATACCACCGACGGCGGCCTGATTAAATGGCTGGACAAAGGCGGGAAGTGGCTGGGGCAGGCGCTGGTACGCAAATCAAACACCCAGCCGATGATCATCTGCCGGGTGGAAGGCAAGGACGAAAAATCCCAGCAGGTCATCGAGGACGAGTTCTTCAAGGAACTCTCCAAGGTCTCCACAAAAACAGTTCCAAAGCTCAATTTAGCTTCCGATGATTACATCAAAGGGATTCTGCCGAGGGTAATAGGATAGAGGAACGAATCAAATGCTGCAGTTGAAATGCACCCGAAAACTTCTCGATTTCTCCAGAGCAAAAGATGCCCTCCCGCCGGAAAAGGCCGCGGATACGTTGCTGGGGGACTGGCATGCAACAGTCGTTGATTTCCTGCGGCCGCGACTTCTCCTCTTCATCAACGACAAATCGCTCTATTGCATCATTGATGTTAGCAGACCTCGGGAGAAAGGCGCCGATTTGCCCGTGATCTTTCGGAAGAACCTTTACCGGGCATTACAGGAAAACCGTGTTTCCGAAAGCCGGATGCAACAGGTGTTTCAAGACTACGGTGAGACGGTAATAACCCGGACAGATAGCCGAAGCGTTCTGGGAACTCTAAATGATATCAACAACCATATCTATGCACATGTTGAAGATCTGGCCCGGAAACACGCCAAGATCGATCTGCGTGAACTTGAACAGCGTCTGAACATGGTTCCCCACAGCAGCGTCGGCTACAAGGGATACAAGTATCCGAGAGAGGCTTTCACCCAGATGTTGGACCTCAGCTAACCATCCATTCTCGAGTGACTTCTCTGAAGCGAGATAGGTGGAGTGGCATGGAATGAAAACCACCATCTGGAGACACGACGCTTTGAGATTGCCTCGTCGCTTTTCGTCAGATTAAGGACTCCTCGCAATGGCAGGCCCTTACATTCAAATCCGAACATAGGTGGTGGGAGCGAAGTTGGTAGCCATCGTCCAGACAGTGGCTACACAGTCGCGCACCCGATAGACGGCCAGCGTATCATAGGTGACCAGCTTGGAATCGATCCAGTTCTTGAGGAACTCCCTTTTCGACACGATCTCCTTCTTCAGGTTGAGGTCTTCCACCAGTTCGGCAGTTCCCGCCACTCGCACCTGGATGCCCTTCTGCAAGTCATTGAAGCACATCTCGACCTTGGGGTTGGCCACAAGCTGCTTGTGCAAATCCTTCATCTTGCCGGTGTGGAAGAGTATCCCCTTTTCGTCCGCCCGGTAGATCAGCAGTCCCCGCACGCGTGGCTGATCTCCCTCAACCGTGGCCAGGTGACAGGCAGGATTGGCGTTCAGAAAGGCAATGATTTCGCTCTTGTCCATGCGGCACCTCCAACGTTATGTCCAAAGACTACTCTGTTTACTGCATAAGAGTCAAGAGTCCAGATGCACCCTGTTTTTCCGAAATGCTTTGACTAAACCCCCTCAATCCCCCGAGCTTCAGGATGCAATTGCACATTATCATTGAGGGGGATGATGGTCTTGATGGTCAGCCGACCATCGTCATAGTAGATTATCTCATCTACCAGCAAACGCA
>JAQTRE010000002.1 GCA_028711995.1 Dehalococcoidia bacterium
AGGCAGTTCTCCTCCAGATGCTTGGGCTGCACCTCCCTCAGCGAATGAAAATTAAAGCAATGTAGTACCAACTTTACGTTCGGGAGAAGCACCTGTCAGCTTCGAAACTGCGGAAGTTGGGCTAACTTCAGCGGGGTTGGGAAGACTCCCGGAGCTAACGGCTGGTATACACCATTCGTGTATCTGCATGGTCAGGGGAGTGCTGCACAGAGGGAATTCGCTGATCTCTGGGCCGAAAAGTGCGTAGTGGATCCCGCATGGAAGAAGAAGTATTCGCGTGCGGAAGATGTTCCCCTATCGAACCATCCCATCATTTACAGTCCGCTGCTGCTTGCCATCAAGGCGATAGAGAAGGCTGGAACCGATGATCCTGCCAAGGTCGCGGAGGCTGCAATTGGGCTCGAATACGATTCCCCCGTGGGGCCGCTGAAGATCGGGGCGGGTGGCAAGAGCAGCATATCGGGCTTTTACGTTCACTGGGTGGACGGAGAGCCGGTGCCCATCGATTTGGGTGAATGAAATTCGGATCAGGCTGGGCGGAGACACCACGTCTCCGCCCAGCCTGACACAAAATCTATTGCCTTTTCACCGCCAGAGTGACATCGCAGCCATCAAACTGGTGCTGCTCTAGATAGGCTCCACCAGGGGAAAATGCCTCAGTGAGTTCTCCCGACAGGGTCTCCTGCTTGATATATGAGGAGTATTTCGTCATCACTCGCCGGATGTTTTCGCCTGCCTGATAGTAGGTTCGGATGTAATCGGCAATATCGAAACCGGCAGAGCGCCTCATGGTCTGGAGGCAATGTACAATCTCCCGCGCCATACCTTCATCGGCGAGGTCGGACGAAATCTCGGTTGTTACCCCCACCACATTTCCGTCCTCTTCGATGACCGCATAGCCCTGCTTGGATTTGGTGGAGACAATCACCTCTTCCGGCAAAAGCCTGAAATCGCCGACTGGAATTTCCTTTCCTGCCCTGGCTCCGGCGGCTACTTCCTGTGGATCGAGGTTGCCAAGCTCAGTCCTTATCCGGCCAAGGTTCTTTCCGTATTTAGGCCCAAGCAACGCCAGATTCGGTTTGATCTCATAATCGACCAGAATGCTTTCATCAACAGTGGCCGTCATTTCCTTGATGTTCAGTTCATCGAGTATCTGGCCCCGAAGTTTGTTGAGGCTTTCCTCCTCGGATTTGGTTCTGACCTTGACGACCACTCTGGCCAATGGTTGGCGCACCTTGATGGCTGCCTTGCTGCGGGCAGAGCGCCCGAGGCTGGTCACTTTCATCACCAGCCGGGTCTCATCGGACAGTTTCTGATCGATTTTAGACGCATCGGCAACCGGGAAATCGGCCAGATGTACACTCTGGGGAGCATCTGGATAGCAGTTACTCACCAGATTCTGGTAAATCTCCTCGGCTACGAACGGCGTGATCGGAGCCAATAGCTTGGCCAATGTTGTAAGGCACTCATAAAGCGTGAAGTAAGCCGATTGCTTATCGGTATCGTTCTCACTCTTCCAGAAACGGCGTCGGCTCCTGCGGATATACCAGTTGGAAAGATCATCCACAAAGCTCTCGATCTTCCTGCCTGCAGCGGTGGCATCGTAGTTATCGAAGGACTTAGTGACTTCCGTGATCAGATGGTTCAGCTCCGAAATAATCCAGCGGTCGAGTTCCGGTCGGCTGGCCGGGGCTTCTGACTTGCCAGGGTCAAACTTATCGATATTGGCATAGGTCACAAAGAAAGAATAGGTGTTCCAAAGCGTCAGGAGGAAACGGCGCAAGCCTTCCAGAATGGCCTCGGCGGAAAAACGGCGCACATTGCCCGGAGGCGATGAAGTTACCAGATACCAGCGCAAGGCATCGGCTCCGTAGGTGTTGATTACCTGCCATGGTTCGACCACATTCCCCTTGGATTTGCTCATCTTCTCACCCTCGGCATCGAGGATGTGGCCCAGACAGATCACATTCTTGAAGCTGGGCTGATCGAAAACGAGTTCGGAAATGGCATGTAAACTGTAAAACCAACCCCGGGTCTGGTCGATGGCCTCGCAGATGTAATCCGCCGGAAAACGGCCATCGGTGAGCAGGGTCTTGTTCTCGAAATTGTAGTGGAACTGCGCAAAAGGCATCGCGCCGGAATCAAACCAGCAATCGATGACCTCTGGAACCCGGCGCATTGTGTTGCCGCATTGGCAAGCGAACGTGATCCCATCCACCCATGGACGGTGGAAGTCCGGCTCACCCGCGATTCCGGCTACGCCAGGCTTGCTCTGAAGTTCCTCAAATCCGCCGATGCATTCCACTTTGCCGCATGCTTCGCATTTCCATACCGGCAGCGGAGTGCCCCAGTATCGTTCGCGAGAGAAAGCCCAGTCAACATTGTTTTGCAGCCAATCGCCAAACCTGCCGCGCTTAATATGATCCGGGTACCAGTTGATCTGCTCATTACCCTGAAGAAGGGCCCCTTTTCTGGCAGTGGTCTTGATGTACCAGGAAGGCTTGGCGTAATAAAGAAGCGGCGTGGCGCAACGCCAGCAGAAGGGGTAAGTATGTTTGATGGTCTCCTTCCGATAGAGAAGGCCGCGCGATTTCAGGTCCTTCAGAATAAGAGGATCGGCATCCTTAACGAACAGCCCCTTAAAGGAATATTCGCCCGCCATTTTCCCCTGCAAATCTACGGGCTTAACCAGCGGAAGGTTATTCGCCTTCCCCATCTCGAAGTCGATCTCGCCAAAAGCCGGCGCGATATGCACAATGCCCGTGCCGTCGTCCATGGAAACGAAGTCGCCAGCGACCACAGGGAACTGGGGCGGGAAGTCTTCGACTCCCCATTCCCATACCCACTCGCCATCTCTGTATAGCCGGATATCGGGCACCTTGTATTCAAGCGGGTCGTACAGAGGCTCATAACGGATCCCAACGAGATCGCGGCCAAAGATTGGCTGATCAGTATCAACCCGATGATATCCTTCAAATCCTACACTTTCTACTCGCGCCAGGGCGAGAATGAGATACTCATTCTCGTTCTGCAATAAGATGTATTCCGAATCCGGGGCAACTGCCAGAGCCGTGTTTCCCGGAAGGGTCCATGGTGTGGTGGTCCACGCCAGCAAATATACGGGCTTGTCCTCCGGCAGACGGGGCAGGTTTTCTCCTTTGGATTCACTCCGATGGAGCTTAAACTTTATGTAAACCGAAGGGTCCGGCGTGTCATCCTTGTACCCCAGCGCTACCTCATGGGAACTGAGGGAAGTTCCGCATCGGGGACAGTGCGGAGTCACCCGATATCCCTGATAAACAAGTCCTTTATCCCAGAGCTGCTTGATCAGCCACCAACACGTTTCGATGTAGCTGTTATTGTAAGTGATATAGGGATGGTCTAGGTCAATCCAGAAACCAATCCGCTCAGTCAAGTCATTCCACAGGCCGATATTCCCCGTTACCTTCTCGCGGCATTTGGCGTTGAAGTTCCCGATCCCGTAGGATTCAATCTCCGTCTTGGAAGAAAACCCCAGCGCCTCCTCGATTCCCAACTCCACCGGCAACCCGTGAGTGTCCCACCCGGCAATACGGGGAGTGTAATAGCCGCGCATAGCCTTATACCGAGGGAACACGTCCTTGAAGACTCGCGATAGTACATGATGGATGCCGGGGCTGGCGTTAACCGTCGGCGGGCCATCGTAGAGCATATAGAGAGGTCCGTCTGAGCGTTGCTTCACGCTTTTACGAAAAACATTCTCCTCCCGCCAGAACCGGAGAATGTTCTGCTCAAGATCAGGAAAATTAGGCTTGTTGGATACGGGTCGGAACATCAGGAATCTTTACCTCTGCCAGAGTGACATCCTTATTGATTGCTGCTTCGCTTGGGGATTATTCGGGGGATACAACAACCTTGCGATTATCACCAAAACCGATGCTGCCAGTGGTAACCGCTGGCGTATCTTTCAGTGTGATGTGTATGATTCTCCGCTCCGACGCTGGCATGGCCTCCAGCGTTATGGGCCTCTTGGAGGAGCTCACTACATCCGCAACCCTCAGGGCCAGGGCTTCCAACTCCTTCTGCCGCCGCTTCCGATATCCGCCAACATCAATGGTGACTCTGGCATTGCTTTCAAACTTCCGGCTGACCATGAAATTCACAATATACTGCAATGCCATGAGGCTCTGTCCCCGTCGCCCAATTAGAATCCCGAGATCGCCATCGCTAATCTCGATCACCATGGGAGACTGATCATTTCCCTCTCCAGTCACCTCAACAGTGGCTGGCACATCCATCAGGGAGAGGAGCTTCTCCGTCGCCTCTCTGGCCACATCCGCCAGAGCGCTGATTTCTACCGGTGACTCACTCTCTTCTATTATCTCGTCGTCTGCTGATATCAGCGGGGTCACTCTGACCTTTGCATCCTCCCCTCCCCATCGAAAGATGCCGCTCTTCCCCTCCTGTAATACCTCGATCGTTACTTCAGAGCGGCTCAGTCCCAGCTTGCTTAAAGCCAGATTAACGGCTTCATCAACGTTTTTTGCGCTTATTTCCAGCGGTTCCATCCCGTTTACCATCCTCTGCAATTGTACTTGCTTTGGTTTTCTTATTGGCCGATTTGAGATTCTTTGTAATGTTGGCGGAATAAGGTATTTCCTTCTTCTTCTTGGGCTCCTTTGCATCCGGGCCAGACGAAGTTCTGCCAGGTAACACGTTTGCCAGCTCTCCCCAATTCCCCATCACAAAATACTGCATGATGATGCGGAAGAGGTTCCCAACTACCACATATAGACCCAGTCCGCTGGGGAAAGCCATAAAGATTAATCCAAACATGATGGGCATCATCCATTGCATCATGTTCTGCATTTGCTGCTGCTGGGGATCTGTCGATGGTGTGGCGGACATCTTTTGAGAAATCCACATGGACGCCATAATCAGGAGGGTGATGAATAAGTTGGGAGCGGCCATATCCAGCCAGAGAAAACTGTTATCTGGAGGTACGGCTTGCTGAACAGGTGACCATGAATAGAGGTTCTGGGACAGCCCAAAGAGGCGCTCCGGCGTCGTTGCGAGGGATTGCATAATAGCCTGGTAGAGAGCAATCAGAATAGGCATTTGCACCAGCAGCGGAAAGACACAGCCTAGGGGGTTTACTCCAGATTCCTTATAGAGCTTTAGAGTCTCTTGTTGAAGCTTTGCTTTATCCTTGGCGTATTTTTTCTGCAGTTCCTTCATCTTGGGCTGCAGCATCTGCATTGACTTGGTGGCTCTAAGCTGGCGTAGCGTCAAGGGAAGAACCGCCAGATTCACCAGTATCGTCAGGGCGATGATCGCCATTCCGAAACTGCCTCCAAATACTCCGGATAACACCAAGAGGCCATTGATCAGCGGTTCAAGCAGGATTTTATGCCAGAGTTCAATCAAGGTTCTTCCTCGCTATTTCTGATCCAGCGATGCTAACAAAAGCGAGACGCCTGTTTGGGCATCCAGCGCATAGAGATCATCATGCCGATTGAGATAATAGACGGTATTGCCCTCGACCCACGGGTCGGCGTATATCTTTCCCAGATTCTGAGGCAGCCACTTCTCCTTGCCTGTTTCAAGGTCGATTCCATAGACAAAACCCTGATCAGACTTGCAGGCTACCAGTAGCAAATTATGTTCAGGAACAACGACTGTGGCTGACCTGATCGGTCCTGCAGTTGATACCGGTGGGCTCCATCTGGATTTACCCGTAGCGGCATCGATGGCATAGACGTTTTTATCCAGCGAGCCAATATAGATCGTGCCGTTGTGGTATGCAGCTTTGCTCCAGAACCAGTCATTTGCCTTGAAAGGTTCATCCCACTTTTGATCGCCCGTTTCGGCATCAAGGGCATAGAATTTACCCTCGAAGGTGCCAACGTAGATGGTGCCATCGACAATCAAGGGTTCCGCTGCAACTGGTGCGTCGAATCCCTTTTCCCAGAAGAGCTTGCCCGAGGCCAGAGTGACGGCATAAAGCTTGTGCCCGAGGCTGCCGAAATAGACTTTGTCGCCCGCAATAGCCGGGCTCGACCATATTTTACCGCTGGCTTTGAAGGGTTTAGCCCAGAGAAGGGTGCCATCCGAGGTATTGATGGCATACAGCTTGTTGTTGGACGCCACGACGAGCGTGGTCCCGGAAAGCACAGGGCTGGCGACAATGGGACCTTTTGTCTCTACAGGCCGCCACATCTCCATGCCGGTTATTGCATCTACAGCGTAAATTTTCCCGTCATACGCAGCAATGTAGGCAATTCCGTCCGAGACAACGGGTGCACCGTAGTTGACCAGGTCCGAAGAGGTGGTCGATTCACATCCGAAGAAATTTGTTTGTTTTTCTCCGATTCTGGGGGTCAGATTGACGGGAACCTTGCCTGGATTTGACAGGTCTATGGCCAAGAACATGCCGTTCTTCTGCGAAGTGGCATAGAGGGTATTGTCGGATACTACTGGGCCAGCCCATCCGTCAGGGGTAGATATGCGCCCCACACATCCTACAAGGAACAAGCTACAGAGGAGGAGGATGAACAGGAGCTTCGCGACTGGTTTAATTTGTGAAATTGGCATCGGTCTATATAAAAATTGCATAAATTAAAAACTTAAGGCACCGGGTCTACTCCGCCCTTGGCAAAGGGATTACATCGGACAATGCGCTTGGCGGTCAGCCACCCGCCTTTCAAAAACCCATATCGGCTGATCGCTTCATACCCGTACTCCGAGCATGTTGGCTGATAGCGGCAGGCAGGTGGCAATACAGGGGAAATTGCTTTCTTATAGAAGCTGATCAAGGCCAGGGCAATCTTCTTCATCTAGTTTCTCACCAGTAGATCGGCTCGATTCATTAGCCCGATCAAGGCTGCCTCTATATCATCATAGCGCGCCCCGGCAGCTCGATTTCTAGCGATGATCACGATGTCCCAGCCCGGTTGAATCGGATTCAGCCTCACCGCCTCACGCAAGAGCCGTTTTACCCTGTTTCGTAAGACGGCCTTTTTCCCTACTTTTTTGCTGACAACAAAGCAAAACCGACTGACCTCCAAGCCGTTTGGCATGGCTCTCAGGACCATAAAGTCATTAGCCGAAGCCTTCCCGCACTTGAAGACTGCATCGATTTGCGAACCCCTGTTAAGCCGTTCCCCTCTTCGCATCTGTGCCAAGCGATGTATTCTTGCACAGTCTATACAGTCAATTTATGACGACCTGCCAGTCGCCTTCGGCTCAAAACTGCTCGCCCGTCCTTTGTGCTCATCCTGTGCAAAAAACCGTGCTTGCGTTTCCTGGGAATTTTCTTTGGTTGATAAGTTCTTTTTGGCATTTCTCTTGTCCTTAAATACGTAGCGTATTATACCCTTATATGAGTTCTCTTGGCAACCAATGAGAACTCAGTTCTTCATCAGTCTTCAAATATCCAAATTCCGAACCTGCTGTGCATGGGCTTGTATGAAGGCCTTCCGGGGCGGAACATCTTCTCCCATGAGCATCTCCACAACCTCGTTTGCCCGGATGGCATCCTCAATCTCCACTTTTAACATCACGCGGGTCTCCGGGTTCATGGTGGTCTCCCAGAGTTGCTGGGGATTCATTTCTCCCAGACCTTTATACCGCTGGATTTCGAGACCTTTGCTCCCCAGTTGGCCAGTCAGATCATCTTTCTCCGTATCGGAGTAAACCCAGTGATGCGCTTTGCCTTTCTTCAAACGATAGAGCGGTGGCTGAGCAATATAAAGATGACCCATGGTGATCAGTTCAGGCATATAGCGGAAAAAGAATGTCAGCAGCAGACAACGAATATGAGAGCCATCCACATCAGCATCGGTCATGATGATAATGCGATGATAGCGAATCTTGGCGACATCGAACTGTGTGCCATTACCGGTTCCCGCGCCCGCTCCTACCGCCACAATGAGCGCTCGAATCTCTTCATGAGCCAGCATCTTCTCCGGCCGAGCTTTTTCCACATTGAGGATTTTTCCCTTCAGCGGCAATATGGCCTGGAAATTGCGATCCCTGCCTTGCTTGGCTGAACCTCCGGCTGAATCTCCCTCAACGAGATAGAGCTCGCGCTTATCTGGACTCTTCTCAGAGCAATCGGCCAGCTTACCGGGCAGACTATTGTTATCAAACAGACCCTTTTTGGTGACCAGTTCCCGGGCCTTTCTAGCAGCCTCACGCGCTCGGGCTGTGGTGAGACACTTCTCCAGAATACGCTTGGATTCTTGTGGGTGTTCCTCGAGGTAGTAGGCTAAACCCTCGTAGACAGTCGTCTCCACTTGGCTTTTCAACTCTGAATTGCCCAGCCTGGTCTTGGTCTGACCCTCGAATTGGGGATCAGTGAGTTTGACACTGACAACAGCTACCAACCCCTCTCTTACATCCTCTCCGGAAAGATTAGAATCGGTCTCTTTCAGTATTTTGCTTTTTCTGGCGTAGTCATTCAGCGCCCGGGTAAGGGCGGTGCGAAAGCCGGTGAGGTGCGTTCCACCATCGATGGTATTTATACAGTTGGCAAAGGAGAATGTCGATTCATTGAAGCCCTCATTATACTGAAGAGCGACTTCCACAGTGTTGTTATCGATGACCTTGGCAATGTGAATCGGTTTTGAGTGAATCACCGCTCGCTTGCGATTGAGTTGATGAGCGAAACTGACGATACCTCCCTCGAAACAGAAGCTTATCTGGCGATCTTGCCTTTCATCCCTGAAATCGATCCAGACCCCTTTGTTCAGATAGGCGACTTCACGAAATCTCTGGGATATGATGTGGAAGTCATAATCCAGTTCGTGGAAGATATCAGTGTCCGCAAGGAAAGTGACGGTGGTCCCATTTTCATCGGACTCTCCGACTATTTCGATACTTTTTGTGGGAATGCCCCTTCTGAATTCCAGGCGATATAGTTTACTATCGCGCTTGACCTCAACTATCAGCCACTCGGAGAGAGCGTTCACCACGGAGGCACCTACCCCATGTAGCCCGCCGGAAACCTTGTAGGACCCTCCGCCGAATTTGGCCCCGGCATGTAGCGTGGTCATCACTGTTTCCAACGCGGAAACTTTGGTGGTGGGGTGAATATCAACCGGAATACCGCGGCCGTTATCAATTACAGTGACGCTGTTATCGGCGTGGATGACGATGCAGACACGGTTGCAATAACCGGCCATCGCTTCATCGATGCTGTTATCGACTATCTCGTGGATGAGATGATGCAGCCCCCGCTGATCGGTGCTGCCGATATACATCCCTGGCCTTAGCCTTACAGCTTCAATTTCCTTGAGTACCTGGATATCCTGGGCTGAGTAGCCGTGTTCCATTAATACCTCTGTTAGTCTCCGAGAACCGCCATTCCTTGATAGCGATTCTGAACGGGGTAACCTGCCCCTAATGATCGCACTAAGTTACAGTTCTACCCTGCGCGTATTGATTATTACCGAAACCATCACCTGCAATCCGATTTCCTGGTGAACGTTGCCGTAATCATTGTAGTATGAATGACTCCCATGAGTCAATTGGATACCGATATTATGTCATTTCCTCGATGGCTTTGTTCGGAACTATTTTTCAAAGTGTTCTAGTGGACTGACTCAAGCCCGTTTTCCCCCACTTTTTTGGGGAATTCTACAAGGGCATATTGCGTTAAGCCCCTATAGATATATCGCGTACAGTCGGGATCAGGAATGTATCACCGCTCTCTCGAAAGCCTCCGTTGGGATTGACACCGATGATGTTACATGTCGCCGGTTTTGCATGAGGAATAGAGGCCGGGAAGTCAATTGAAAGTCTGCCGGAATCGGACGTTCATGCCATTTCAATCAAAAGGGTATATCCCTTAGGATACCATCAGTGTCTGATTTCGAAATTGCTGAAACTCTTGGTGTACGCTTCCCACTTGATGTCTATTTCCTCTACCCTCGCTCCGGATGGCCCAGCCTTGAGACGAGTTGCGAGCTCTTCCAGCTTTGCTCTCTCTCCCTCAGCAACCACCTGAACCGATCTTTCTACGAGAAGGTTTCTCACGTATCCAGTGAGCCCCAGGCGTCTCGCTTGCTCTTCGGCGAAAGCGCGGAAGTATACTCCCTGCACTCGGCCGTGCACTATGGCTGATAGGCAGGCGAGTTCAGTCAGGCTATGCCCAGTTACCATGGGGATTCTACGGTTCTCCCCACCTACTATCCCTCTTGCTCAGACTCAGTCTTCCTAGGTGGTCTTTGTTTCTTGATCACTTCCACCGACGGTGGAGGTGGCAGGATGCTGCTGACACTCTTGATTTTCTTGGTGTCCTTCTTGGGCTTCTTTGTTTCTTTATGCGGGTAGTCTCCCTTTTTTGCCGCCATGTTTGCACCTCATGTGTCTTATTGTGATTGGACGGAAGAAATAAGTGATTAGAGTGTAGCAAAGCAAGGTGACAGTGTAAAGAAGATCGGGATACGTCTGCGCTATTGGTTCCTCCGATGAAACGTCACACGGGCGAACTAAATCCCGGAGGCTTTCTCCGGCTCCGACCGTGGAGATGTGGACTCTACACTGATATTCCGCTTCCCCTGCAGGGGGATTTCTTTGAGGAAGACTGTGGCTGCCAATGCAATCAGCGCCACGATTAATCCTATAAGAAATACCTCGGTGATGGCCGAGGAAAGCGCGTGCCGTAGCGCGTCCACGAGTTGTTGGAACAGCCCTTCGCCTTGGGGGCCCAGCTGGTTGAACTGGGAATGAAGTTGCTCCTGAGCTTCAGGACTGACAAGCGCTTGTGGGTTGTGTGCCATTGATGAAAGTTGCCCCTGCTGTAGGGCATCCTTGACACTTGGTGGGACTGCGTGCGTCAGGTCAGAGGAGAATCGGTTGGTCATCACCGAGCCAAAGACAGCCAGCCCCAGAGTGCCGCCAATAGAGCGAATGAACTGAATGGACGATGTGGCCACGCCCATCAGGCGGTAGGGGACCGCGTTCTGAACAGCAATAGTAAAGACGGGCATTGTTATGCCAAGCCCGAATCCCATAAGCGCAATGTTAAAGATCGTCTGCCCGTGTGTGGTACCTACCGTCATCCGGGAAAGCAAGCCTGTACCAAGCGCCATGACCGTTAACCCCACCAGCGCTTGAGTCCGATAGTGGCCTCCCATGCGGGAAAGTGCCTGTCCGGAAAGAATACTGCCAGCTACCATTCCCAGCATCATAGGGGTGAGGAAACTACCGCTGCTGGTCGCCGATGAACCCAGCACCCCCTGGAAAAAGAGCGGGATGAACACAATACCGCCGAACATGCCGAATCCGGTGAGAAAAGTGGCGATCATCGAAATGCCAATAATACGGCCCCGAAAGATACTAAGGGGGATAAGGGGCTCAACGGCACGCGACTCCACCCAAAAGAAAAGGCCGGCTGAAATTACTCCAAAGGCTAACGTCCCGATGATCTGTGCTGAAATCCATGCATATTCCGACCCACCCCAGGAGAGACCCAGTAGAATGGGTACCACCGCCAGCACCAGCGTAATCACGCCCAGATAATCAAGGCGCTGTCCGGTGGCTGCCGGTTGCACCTTGGGAAAGAACAGGATAAAGAAAATGATCGCCGGGATACCGACCGGGATGTTGATGAAGAAAATCCAGTGCCATGAAAGGTTATCGGTAACAAAGCCTCCGATCATGGGGCCGATCACAGCTGATAGGCCAAAGACCGCAGTGATAATCCCGGAATACTTACCCCGCTCTGCAGGCGGAAAGAGATCTCCGATAATGATGAAGGAATTGGCCATCATCACTCCAGCACCGATGCCCTGGAAGGCCCGGAAAAGAATGAGCTGGGTCATCGTCTGGCTGAGCCCTGAGAGAATAGATCCCAGCAGAAAGATGGCAATCCCGACGATGCAAATCCATTTTCTCCCGTAAATATCCGTCAGCTTGCCTATAATGGGTACTACCGTGGTGGAGGTTACCAAATAGGCTGTGGTCACCCAGGTATAATGGGCGAATCCGCCGAGGTCGGCGATGATACGTGGCATGGCAGTGCCCACTACTGTCGAGTCCATAGACGACAAAAACATGGCCAGCATCACTGCGGCCATGGTGAGCACTATCTGGCGTCTGGGTAAAGAGTGGAATCCTGCGGTGTCGCCCCCGTCCCAGCCGTGATCCTTTGTTTCTGTCTGATCCGTTTTCGGCATCATATGCTTCTCTGAAGATGTCTTGATGCATTCTCCGGTGCAGAACGAGGAATATCCGCGCCGTTGTGTCAATACCCCATCTCAGATGCTGGTTTTCCGCATCAACGCTCCCCTATCTGAGGACTCTTCACATTGGTTGATAGTTTATCGAATAAACTATCTCGTGTCAAGCATTCTAAGACCACCTCAAAACAGGGATGAGTGAGCCCGCACATTTTTTGTCTTCAGGCTTGCGCAGTTACCGTGGAGGAGGTTATGAGGAAAATCGGAGCATTTCAAAAACTTCAGCGGCTTCTTGACATGAAGTGCAGACAAAGCTAGAATTGCACCAAAGTGCACAACTGCTACAGTCGAATGTTGGTCTCAGGCAGTGGCTCTCTACTACAAGATCGGCTGGTTCGAGGAGGGTAGGGAGTGGGTAGGTTATGGGATTCCAGGAGGTTTTGAGATGAAAAGAATTGCAGTGTTAACCAGCGGAGGGGATGCTCCCGGCATGAATGCTGCTATCAGATCTGTGGCACGCACCGCCGCGGATAAGGGTTGGGGCGTATTCGGCGTTCGAAATGGATATGCCGGCCTTATCAATGATACGATGGTGCCGCTCGGGGCTCGGGATGTGGGCGGTATTATGCAAATGGGCGGCACTATGTTACGCAGCAGCCGCTGTCCTGAATTCAGGACAGAGGAAGGACGAATCAAAGCGCTAAGGACGCTTCATGAACATGGCATCGAGGCGCTGGTTGTCATCGGAGGAAATGGATCTCAGACCGGGGCCCACGCTCTATCCAAGATGAAGTTCCCAGTCATCGGCATTGCCTCCACTATCGATAATGACCTCTACGGATCAGAGGTTACCATCGGGGTAGACACAGCCCTGAATATAGCCCTAGAATCCATCGACAGGCTGAAAGTCACTGCCTCATCCCATCAACGAGCCATCCTTGTAGAAGTTATGGGGCGCGATTGTGGATACCTGGCTTTGATGTCCGGGCTTGCCGGTGGAGCTGAAACGGTGGTTATCCCGGAGATGGAAACAGATCCTGAAATAGTGGCCAGTCAAATCATCAGCGCCTATGGACGAGGCAAACCACACGCCCTGGTAGTGGTGGCTGAAGGTGCCAAATACAATGGCATCAAGCTCATGGAGCACTTCCAGAAACACCAGCATCGGTTGGGGTTCGATTTGCGGCTGACCACCCTGGGACACGTGCAGCGCGGCGGTGTACCCAGCGCCTTTGATCGATTGCTGGCTACCCGATTGGGCGTAGCAGCAACGGACCACCTGGCCAAAGGTGAGCACGGAGTGTTGATGGGGCTGATAAAGGACGAAATTGTGCCTACACCGCTGGAAGAAGTAGTCGCCACCAAGAAGCCACTGGATTTGCACTTGCTGGAATTGGTCAGAACCCTGGCACAGTAGCCAGATTCTTCACATATGGGGCTGGTTCAGGACTCACTCAATTCTTCTCTGCGCCGAATCCACATTGCCGGCACAAGCGCCAGCAGGCACACGATTGCAGCGGCAAGGAAGAAGTTGTGAAAGAGGTCCAGCACCAGCGGGGGGAGTTTATCCTCAATTTGTTGCAGTGACATCCCGGCTGCCATTACATGAAAATGACCCATTCCCCATGAATTCATCAGCGCCAGCCCGATGATCATCCCGATCATGCGCATTGATGTCACCAGTGCCGAGGCGACCCCCCGATCTCCCTCACCGACTGAGTTGAGGACAGCAGTGGTGATAGGCGCGATGACCAGCCCAAATCCAAGGCCGCACATTACCAGGTGTATCGTGAGCCAGGGTTCAGCCACTGAATCTGTCCACCGCCACAAAAACAAGAACCCCCCGGCGCTCAGGAGCAACCCCACAGCCGTGGGAATGCGATATCCCAATCGATGGCACAGAAAACCTCCTATCACCGCTCCGATAGGGATAGCAAAGGTAAGCCGCCCCAGCCTCAGTCCCAGTCCCACGCCTTCCACTCCCATAAGTGTAGCAGCCATTACGGGAACGATAACAATAGCGATGATAAGCGCGCCACCGATGAACAAATGAGTGATGTTAGCCGCAGAGAAGGTGCTATCTCTAAACAGATGAAGTTTGACAAGAGGCTCTGCCGCCCTCTGTTCTCGAAGGATAAACAACCCGAAGAGGAAGATGGAAGCTAACAGCAAACCAGCCATATAAAACTCGGCATTTGGACGGTGCAGTTGTTGCGAGAGCCCAATGCTCATGAAAGCAAGCGCCGCCGCAATCATCAGACCACCCCGGTAATCCACCGATGCCCGGACCTGCTGGCTCGGTTTTACAAAAAAGTATATCAGTGGAATAACTATCAGCCCCACAGGAACGTTGATCCAGAATATCCAATGCCAATCGAGATATTCGGCAATTACAGAACCATACAGAGGACCGAGCGCTCCTCCCAGTTCCACTGCCCCGCCGAGAATTCCCAGGGCGATGGCTCTTCTGGCTAGCGGATAGGTATCCCCGATAATAGCCATGCCAACTGGCACTACCGCCCCCCCCCCAATTGCCTGCACCACCCGGGCGGCCAGAATATAGTTAAAGCTGGCCATCAATGCAATCAGTACTGAGCCTACCATAAAAACCAGCAGCGAGAGGATGTACATTCGACGATGACCGTAGACGTCGGAGATTCGCCCCACCAGAGGCATCGCGAACGTATATCCCAGAAGATAGCCACTGACTAGCCATGACACTTGGTCCAGGCGGGTGACATTCATGTGAAGATCAAACATGATCTCATTGAGAGCGCCGTATATCACTGTCTGGTCAAGGGCAGCAACAAAAATGCCAGCACAAACAGCAAAGAGGATGAGATTATGGGAAGGGACTCTCGTCTTGGATTCTTCCATAATGGCAGGCTAGAGGCACAGCGTGCGGTTCTTCTTTGGAATCATTCGGGTAACTGGATGGTGACGGGCTGGTTGAATCTGGAAATGTCCAGTGTCCTGATGATGCCCTCCTTCTCGTCCTCACAAATTCGGCCATCGAAGACAACTTTGCGAAGCAGGAAATCCTCGACGCCGATCCAGATATCGGTCCTGACAGGCAATCCTTCAGCAGCATGCCCCACGGCGATGGAATTCAGCGTTTCAGAAAACAGGGTTCCGCTCATATGAAAGCATATGACCCCGCCTGACTTTTCGTCCGTCATCATCGAAAGTCCGGTGACGCTTTCCATCACCGCCTTGATGCCAGTACCAGGCTGGAACAGTGAGACAGCGTTAAAATCTTCCGAAAGAAGTTCCCAACTACTGTTCAGGGGATTGGTCATATAGGTCACCGTGCCGACGGTGATCAGTTCCGCCTCAACGAACATTCGGCCCCATGTGGCCTCGATCTTCATCTTGAGCTTATCGGGCGGCGCAATATCGCCAGAAGCTCCGGTCATCTCGAGTCCCATATTTATCGGGGTCCCACCACCTTCCTGGCTTAGAGCAAAATGGAAACTGGTCAGGTTATCCAGTTTGGGCGAGGCCGTAGCGATGATCTCTTCCGGCGTAAGGGAAGAGGCCGATAGTGTCGGAGTGGAGTCCTCATCCTTTCCGCAAGCGCATACCAAGAGCGCCAACATCAAACCGAAAAGGAGTATTTGTTTCATTTGCCTTCCCCCGTTGCTTTTACTGTTGCTGGTCATGCCGCCGGCTCCTATCGAAGACGAGTCTTTGACTGGAAATCCTTCTTCTAGAAGTCATTGAAGGAGACTCCCTCTTCTTTCGGCCGATTTTCCCGAGCCCGGCAGAGAACCTCAGAGAATTGGGGCGGTACGCACCCGGCCATTGTTTGTATTATAATCGCCACATCCGCGGAAGTGAAGGAAACAGGGGCTGTGATATTTCATGGCCGAAGATGAACTAAATCTCTCGTCACAGAGATGCAGTGAAGTGCAGTGCCTGACCAAAGGACGGATGGCTGTACGGCGCATCCGTTATTCTACTTATCGCGTTCCAGTACGTAGTCAGCCAAGCTCAACAGCGAACTCTTGGCCGGGCTATCGGGCAGGGGATTGATAGATTGCTTGGCTCTCTGAACGAGGTCTTTGGCTACGGAATAAGACTCTGCGATGAAAGGCGATTGCTGTATTTGCGTGATGGCATGACGCAACTCTTTTCCCTTCCCTTTGTTCTCGAATCCTCGCTTAACAGGGTTATCGTCCGGGCGCTGTTCAAGGTAGAGTAGGGCAGGCAGTGTCAATATGCCTTGGAGGAGATCATTGCCTACTGGCTTGCCCATCACCGCCTCATCCCCGGTGAAGTCCAGCAAGTCGTCGATAACCTGGAATGCAAGGCCCAGATTCAGACCATACGACTTGAGAGATTGAACGTGCTCCTCGGGGCTATCACTGAGAATGGCGCCCGACTCGGCAGCCATGGCAAACAGGGCAGCGGTTTTTCCGGTTATTCGCCTGAAGTAGTCTTCCCGGCTCTGCTGCCAGTCATAGACGCTCAAATTCTCTTCCAGTTCACCTTTGGCCAATGCCATCAGCGTCTGGGCAAAAAGTCTGACCGCCCTTAGATTCCCGGGGACGGCGGCCAGTTCGGCAGATTTGGCAAAGAGGTAGTCGCCTGCTATGGTGGCGGCGCTATCGCCCCAGATGTTATAGAGCGTTGGAAGACCTCTTCGGAGCGGCGACTTATCGATGGTATCATCGTGAACCAGAGAAGCCACGTGGAGCAACTCCGTGGCGGCAGCCATCGGGACCAGCCGATCCAGATTGTATTGGTTAAACTTTCCGGAGAGCAGGGTAAGGGCTGGACGAATCCCTTTGCCAAGGCCGCTCATCACATGTCTGGCGATATCGGCAAGCTGCGGATAATCGACATCGGCGACGCTTCCCAGCGTTTCCATCACCAGGGGCATCTCGTTTTTGACAGGCTCGAAAATGGTTTCGATCCTCATAAGTCAGAACACCTTTGTTTCGATGCAAATCTCTGTGTCATTGCGATGAGATCAGGCCATCTATTCTGAAGAGGGTGAATCCTCCAAACCCTCTTAGCCCAATCTGCTCGTTTCTGCAGCGACGACATCTTCATCGAGCTTTTTGAAGAGGGGTTCAGGTTGGGCCAGCGCCTGTCCGGTAAGCGGGAATTTGAAATTCCAGCCGCCATCCCGGATATCTCCGGCAGAACCAAGAAGACGATGGACTTTTTCTGAACTGAACGGCAGGTAGGGATAAAGCACTGTTGCCAGACAGGAGATCGCTCCGAGCGCTACGGCCAGAGTTTGACCGGCAGCCTCTTTGTTCTGCTTGATAGCTTTCCACGGGGCTTTCTCGTCGAGATACCGGTTGGCCTCCTGGGCAAACGCAAACGCAGCCTTTATCCCTTCCTTAAAGTGGCACGCTGAGAGGGATTGGCCGACGCTACCCAAGGCGGCCCTTGCTTTTCCAAGAAGCGCATTATCGGCAGCATCGAGTTCTCCAACCGGTGGGATATGCCCATCGAAATTGCGATAGGTAAAGCTGACCACCCGATTGACGAGGTTGCCATAGGTAGCCACCAGTTCATCATTATTACGCCGCACGAATTCTCGCCAGGAGAAATCGGTATCGCCGGTCTCCGGCATATTTACTGAAAGAATATAACGGAGCGGATCAGGATCATAGCGTTCTAGATAATCGGGAAGCCAGACCGCCCAGTTGCGGCTGGTGGAGAATTTCCTGGCCTCCAGTGTCAAGAACTCGTTGGCTGGGACATCATAAGGTAAATTGAGTCCCTCGTAGCCCATCAGCATCGCGGGCCAGATGAGGGTGTGAAAAGGAATATTGTCCTTCCCGATGAAGTAATAGGCTTTAGCATCCTTTTGCCAGAACGGTCGCCACATCTCCGGATCGCCGTGGATCTGTGCCCATTCCTGGCTGGCCGAGAGATATCCGATCACGGCTTCAAACCAAACATAGATGCGCTTGCTATCAAATCCGGCGATTGGAACGGGAACACCCCATTCCAGGTCGCGAGTGATAGCTCGATCCCGAAGACCTTCATTGATATACCTCAGGGTGAAGCTGAGCACGTTCGGTCTCCACTGATTCTGTGTCCTTGCCCAGGATTCCAATTGTTCACTGAACGCCGACAGCTTGAAAAAGAAATGCTCTGTCTCCCGGATTTCAGGGGATCCGCCGCAGAGGATGCAGCGCAGGTTGATCAACTCGCTGGGATTTATCGGCTTGCCACAGGCATCACACTGGTCTCCTCGCGCACCGGAAGCGTGGCAGTATGGGCACTCGCCTTCGACGTAGCGATCGGGAAGGAATCGCTGGCATTTCGGGCAGTAGGCAGACGGCATGCTGGCTTTGTAAATGTAGCCCTTTTGGTTGAGGGTGTTGAAAATGTCATGAACCACCCGGGTGTGATTGACTGTGTGGGTGGAAGTAAACAGGTCAAAGGAAATTCCTACCTTCTTCCATGAGTCCAGAAAGCTCTGGTGACTGGCGGTTGCCACCTGCTCAGGAGTCGTTCCCTCTTTCTCTGCTCTGACCGTGATAGGAGTGCCGTGCATGTCGCTGCCTGAAACCATTAATACCCGATCTCCCTTAAGGCGATGGTATCGGGCGAAGATATCGGCTGGAAGATAGGCTCCGGCCAGATGTCCTAGATGAAGTGGGCCATTGGCATAAGGCCAGGCAGCTGCCACAAGGATATTTTCAGGCATAACGTGCCTATTCTACCACAATTAGAGGGAGATAGGGATCGGTTTTCACAGAGGAGCAGTTGTTTGTGAGTATGCAGGTTGTCTTATTAACCAATCGTTGACCCGGTGTATATCACTTCTTAACCTTACTGTTACCTTCTGTTTATGCTCATTGACCCTTTCGTTGACCTTCCCTCCCTATACTAATTATGGTTGAAGGAGATATAGGTTATGTTAACAACAGCGCAGAACGCCCCCAACGGAAAATACGCCATTGACGATCCCGAGATCTTCGCGGGAGATATGGAGATATACATTGCTCCGCCTTTTGACAATGCTCATGTAATAAACATCATGAGACAGATGAAGAAGCATAAATGCAGATTTCAATACTCCAGCGGCTCGCACCGGGATGGTTGCTTGATCGCCGTTTATCTCGATGAGCCACAAGCCATGGTCAGTATTCTAGCCGATACCCCTGGCATCAACGATGTCCGGATAACTCCGGTACTGGAATCTAAATTCGAACAGTCTCACGGGCAATCCCGGCAGTTGCTTATGTCTGGAAGAATGAATGTTCATCGGATAACGGTCACTGTGGAACCCCGCAAGGTAAGGGCCGTGGAAGGCGGGCGAGAAGGCATCGCCGACGGCCAAAATGTGAAGAGCCCCGCTCACAAGGCCAACGAGACAGGCATCTTTAATCCGGAAAGATCAACGGATAGTTACTCTCGACGTGTCACCTTTGATGCCCGAGGAGGAGCGTTCGGGGCAAGGGCGAATGCGATACCACGCATCGTTTAGTGAAGCAGTGTTTGGCTTTTTCAATTCTGTTTCTCAGGGAGGGAAAAATGGAAATCAATGAACTACTGCGTTTGGCGGATCAGAAGAATGCCTCAGACCTTCACCTCATGGTCGGAGTCCGTCCGGCGCTGAGGGTCGACGGACAGTTGATAAATATTCAATGTGAGCCGATTACTCCTGCTGAGCTGATACAGGCTTTCAATTCGGTGACAGATGAGAATCAGCAGAGCACATTCTCTCGCGATTTGGAGCTGGATTTTGCCTATACTGTCCCACATGGATCTCGCTTCCGGGCTAATGCTTGCCGGCAGAAGGGAACCATCAGCCTCGTCTTCCGACACCTAGAGTCACCCCCAATCAACATCGAGGCTATCGGTTTGCCCCTGGTCTGCAGGGACCTGGCCCTCAAACCGAATGGATTGGTGTTGGTAACCGGACCCTCGGGATGCGGCAAATCGACCACGTTAGCAGCAATGATACAGCACTTGAATCAAACCAGGGAACGACGAGTTATCACCATTGAGGACCCCATCGAGTATGTTTACGCCAGCGATCGGTGCATGATCTCGCAGCGAGAGGTGGGATCTGACACCCATTCGTTCGCTCAGGCGCTGAAGCATGTGCTTCGGCAGGACCCGGAAGTCATTCTGGTTGGGGAAATGCGAGATGTTGATACGGCGATGATGGTGCTGACGGCCGCGGAGACCGGCCAATTGGTGTTGTCCACGGGGCATGCTTCCAATGCTCCCAGTTCAATTGACAGGATAATTGATCTGTTTCCCCCGAATCAGCAGATCTTCGCCCAGGCAAGACTGGCCGAGGTGCTTCAAGGAGTATTATCCCAGAGATTGCTGGCTCGTGTGGATGGATCAGGACGAGTTCCCGCAGTGGAGGTCATGCTGGGAAACCCGGCGGTGAAGAGCCTCATTCGGGAAGGCAAGATACACCAACTAGCCAACGTTATCCGCACCGGTCAGCAATTGGGTATGCGGTCTATGGATGAATCTCTGATACACCTTTACGATGCAGGGCTGATAAGCAGAGAGGCGGTATTGACGTACTGTGTGGATTACGGCGAAACAGTAAGAATCGTTGGTGAGCCATTGACATCTGGTGTTACCGGGCGATTGCAGCTTTAACAGGAGACTGTTTGTCAAGGCTCAGAGTTAGGCCATCGGGCTTTGCTGTTCTCCCATAACCCTGAAAAACACGCCAATGATGGCGGGATCAAACTGGCTTCCGCTGCATCTTTGCAATTCGGCCATCGCTTCTGTGTGCGACATCACATCAGCATAGGATCGGGCAGAGGTCAGGGTATCGTAAGTATCAGCTACGGAGATGATCCTGGCACGGATTGGAATCTCTATGCTCTTCAACCGGCCCGGATATCCGCTGCCATCATACCATTCATGATGGTGGCGGATATCCGGCACAATGTCCGCCAGGTCTTTGACGTGTTCCACAATCTTCGCTCCCTCGGCAGAGTGCCTTGTGAGGAGCGCCCACTCTTCTTCCGTAGGTTTTCCCGGTTTGCTCAGGATCGCATCAGAGACGCCGAATTTACCGATATCGTGCAGGATGGCGGCAGAGTGCAACTTTACCAGGTCCATCTGAGTCAACCCCATCGCCTTGCCAATCCTTTCACACAGACCTGCTACCCTTGTAGCATGACCATACATTTCTTTGTCCCTGGCATCTACTGCGGCGGCCAGAGCATAAATCTGGTCCAGCGTCGCCAAGCCCAAGACTCCCGAAGCTGCCAGCTCGTCCAGATCGGACACCCGCGTGGTGGTAGCCCCCCCGCGTCGCTTTGACTGATAAAGAGCGATATCAACCAGATTCATCAGGCTGTCTATGGTATCTCCATCATCGGGGAAGTCAACTATCCCTGCACTGATCTGCAAAAGCATCTCTGAGGAAGGAAAACTGGACTTGACTCTCTCCTCCCATTTTTGTCTGATGCGCCTAGCAATCTTGTCTGCTTTTTTAACATGAGTTGAGCGCACCAGCAGGATGAACTCGTCGCCGCCGTAGCGAAAAACCATGTCATTGTTCTTAAGAGAAGTTTCCAGCAGTCGGGCGAACTCTTGAAGGACCTTATCGCCATTTGTGTGCCCGTAAGTGTCATTGTACAGCTTGAATCGATCGAGGTCGAGCATTACCAGCGAGAATGAACTGCCGTCTGCAAGGGCTCGGTTGATCTCCGTTTCGACCACATCGTAGAAACGGCGGCGATTCGGAACGCCGGTCAACTCATCGGTTACACTCAGGCGACGTAATTCTTCCTCGGCCTGTCTACGCTCCGTGACGTCACGAATGACAGCAAGGTACGTCACTGCCTTTCCCTCGCTGAAAATTGGAGAATGGGTCACCTCGCCAAATCGTACGGCTCCGTCTTTGGAGATGAATTTATAGGTTGGATTGGGAAGCGTCTCACCTGCGAAGATGTGATCTAGATTGTGATGCAGTTCCTGCAATGAATCCTCTGCGATGACGCCTATCTCCAGCCATCTCTTTCCCATCAGTTCCGCGAGGACATATCCGCCAAGCCTCTCAGCCGAGGGCGAAACGTCAATAAGCCTGAGTTCCTGGTCAAACTCAGCGATGACATCGGATACATTCTCGAAATGGAGCCGGTATCGCTCCTCACTATGACGCAGCGCTTCTTCTGCAACCAGCCGGGCAATACCTTCCCCCACATGTCCTGTGATCTGCTCGAGTGCAATACGAGCGTGGACGGAAAATCTTTCTTCAGTGTGAGAAGTTACGTGGAGGCAGGCGACCAACCGGCCCTCATGAACAATCGGAAGTATTGCAATGGCCCGCAGACCCTCCATCTGCTCTGCTTCTTTTGAAGGTATGTTAACCTTCGAGAACTCAGTATACAGTGGCACCGCGTTCATCACCAGACGGGTATTGGGGGAATCGGGGCCATAGTATGAAACAGAATCAATGAAATCGGCTGATAATCCGTGGTGACATACCAGCCTTATTCCCCCTGTATCTTCATCAACGAGGTAGATGCCTCCCGAGTCCATTCCGGAGGCGGCGATGGCCGCCTCAAGGCACAGGGCGGCGCCCTTATCGAGTTCGTCGGTAGCAGATAAGGATTGAGCCAGATTCTGCTGAATGGCGGACTGTTTCTCTGCCCGTTTTCGGTCGGTGATGTCCGAGGTCAAACCATAGAAATACCGTTTGCCGTCTTGCTCATAGGAATTAACGGCTCTGGTATATAACCATAGCCATTCCCCGTCCTTTCGCCTGAACCTGTGCTCGATAGCAAAGTAAATCCCTTCCTCATCGAGGGCCCTCAAAGCAATTTTCACATTGTTGAGGTCATCAGGGTGAACGTTTCCCAGCCAACCACGGATTCCTCCCTGACGCAGTTCTTCCGGCGCACATCCCATGATTGCCTGCACATTGGGGCTAACGAAAGCGATCCCCTTTCCCTGCTCGACTATCCACACGGTATCCGGAATGTTGTTCACCACAGTACGGTATTTCTCTTCACTCTCGCGGAGCGCCCTTTCCGCTTGCCTTCGCTCCGTTACATCTCGCACCACAGAGGTATACGCTGTAATCTTTCCTTCCACAATAAGGGGGGTATTGGTTACCTCGCCAAGTTTAATCGTTCCGTTCTTGCAGATGAACCTGTAGGTACGAGGCGGCATCGCTTCGCCGGGAAGGAAGTGGTTCAGGTTGAAAACGATCTCCTGCGCTGATTTCTCTGAGATGATGCCAACATCGACCGCCTTCCTGCCGATCAACTCGGATGGTGTATATCCCAGCATCGTTTCGATTGACGGTGAGACATCGAGAATGCGAATCTCTGTGTCAAAGCTGACGATGATGTCGGACGCATTCTGAAAGTGGAGCCGATATCGCTCTTCGCTCGCGGCGAGCGCTTTCCAGGCTCGCGTCTTCTCCAAAGCATTGCCTATGATGTCGGCGGATAGCTGGAGCAGGGCTCTGTCATCCTCTTTCCACTTTCCGGCTGTGGAAACATTGTCAAAACCGATGAGCCCTGCCCACCGGTTTGCCATAAACAGAGGAACAATGATGAGTGATTTGATTTCCTGGCTCTCCAGAAGCAATCGGAGATTTCTCTCCCGGGTATTCTCAAGGGAAAGCATGGAAACATCTGGAATGTGCATCCCCTCTCCGGAGCGCATCTTGTCCACACCTTCGAATTTATTGCAGGGTATTCCTTGCAGATTACTTATCTGGGGAGATACTCCCTCGGCGCACCACTCGTGGGTGTTGTCGATGATATTGCTATCTTCTCGCAACAGAAACAGATAAGCTCGATGGGCTCCGCTCAGCACAGCCATATCCTGCAGTGCCTCTTTGATGGCGCTGTCAATATCGTCATTCCCCACAAATCGAGCAGAGATGATGGCTATGGTCTTCTCGAACTCCAGCCGGCGGTTTATATTCTCCTGTGCGCGCTTACGTTCGGCGATTTCCACAGTTAATTTGTCGCGCGAAACGGTTGTTGTCCTGAGTGTCTCAGCCATCCGGTCAAACGAACGGGAGAGATCGCCGAGTTCATCCCTGTCCTTCGCGTTCATCCGGTAATCCAGATTGCCCCGGCTGATCTCCTCTGCTCCCTGCGAAAGACGACGGACCGGTAAGGTAATAGTACGGCTGAAAAACAGGGCCAGGAATATCACCCCCAGCGCCATACCGGCACCGATGATCAAAATTATGTTCCGTAAATTGCGGACCGGTGTAAATGCTTCGGCTTGATCTACCTCTGTCTGAATGTATAACTTCCACTCCGGTATCCATTGACCGGCTCCAATGACCGGCACGCCCCGGTAGTTATGGTACAGGCCGTGGAAAGCAATGGGTCCGCCCGGATTGGGGGGCGCTTCCCTGTTCACGGCCAGAACGGCTTGGTCCTGAACATTTCCCTTACCAAATTCCGGGACGGTGACAAACTGATAGGATTCATCAATCAGGCATGTGTTCTGGGTTTGCTTTGAATCGGCCCCTCTGGCCAGAATGTCGGAGGACAGCTCCTGTATATCGACGCGACCTGCAAGCACAGCGACAAGGTTGCCTTGATTGTCTTTGACGGGCATTCCGATAACAATGGCGGAGGTTGACGACGGAGGAGACTGGCAGCAGACAGTCTGGACATACATCCCTTGCTTACCTTCCTCAAAAAAAGGCTCCCCCACCCCGTATTGTCCCTCTCTGGCCTCATTCGAGGAGACAAACACCAGTCCATCGCTGGCTCTGAGGAGAAACATTTCGTCCAAACCGACCCCTTCAATTGCCGCCGCGAAGAGACGATCAACGATACCCTGACGGGCTTCCCGGTATGCTGGGTCCGTCCGGTCAAGTGATCCCATCGCTTTCAATTTCTCCAACATGTAGGAATGGGCAGACAGTATATCGACCGCAGTCTCATTAGAATTCATCCAGCCTGTGAACTGTGTAGCCTTGTAGGCGTTGATTGAGATGAGGTTTTCCAGCGTGTCATCTTCGATGGTTTTCCGGCCATGGTCATAAGCCACGTAACCAACAATGATCACCGGGATGAGAGAAAGAAGGAGGAAAATCAGGATTAACTTGGTGGCTAGTTTCATCGTTTCCTCGGGTCGTAATCGGGAAAGGGTGAAATATCAGACATGCACTGTATACTCGACAATTTAGCCTTTTGATCTCCTGTTGTCAAGAGAGTCATTTTTTCCTTAATCCTTGGAGTATCGACCCTCTGCGGATCAGGTTGACGCAAAACAGAGAAATGCCTGGAAGATGATACTGCCTGGCTAAATTATAACCCTCCAACGCTTGTCTCGAAAATGAGTCGGCAGTAACAAATATCAAACCGTGTAAGTTTCCTGTTGATTATGTTTAACCATAAGGAAAATTTGGGGGTAACCATCACAGAAAAATCAGTGTTCTCACCGTTTCGTATAGACGGGGTCTTGGTGTATTCTGCGTGTAACGTGTAAATGGGCCAACTCCGTCGAAGCTACAGCACCCTCGTGGCGGGTAGCGATGATGCTGTTGATTTTGCGAAGGCATCCTGAGCCGTGTATTTAGTAGGAACCTTCCGGGGTTAGCCCCATATATGGAGAATTCATGTGGCAACGGTTGAAAGCAGCAAGCTTTTTCCCCGAATCCGAGCCATGGTTTCCTGGAAAGTTGCTGCAAGAAGAGAACTGAACATGACAGAAAGGAATTAGGCCAGATGCATCTAGCGATTCAATTACTGATTCAATTAACGATACTTATAGTTGCCATTGTCATAGCCAGTTTGATTTTGCGCTGGATGACGAGCAATCCCGAAAAGCTCAAAGCCATATGGAGGCGCACTAAGAGATTTTGGGTAACACCCTTGATATACCTAAGGGCATTTCGAGCCTATGTTAACTGGAAAAGGGTGGGGATGGGTTTCAGCCTTCGGGATTGTATGTGCCAGGAATGGGAGAAATATGATAAGGAACATTATCCCGATCAACCCTACTATCGACTGTGAAGAATAGTGAACTTGTAGCTGTTGTGTGATGGGAATAGAAGCATCAATGGAAACAAAGTTGGTACAAAAACGAAGGGCCGCTTCTGAGCAGTTTGGGTGATCTTCCATGAAGTTACCATAGGAGGAATTAAGTGAAAATGGTGGATAAGGTAGGCATGATAAAACTCAGTTTTCAATGGAAGCTGCTGTCTGTGGGATTGATGAGCATGGTTGCATTTGTGGTATTGTTGCTGGTCGGCGCCGTTCCCGACACAGCTAAGACCACTCTTATGACCATTGGCGGTGCTTTGGCTGCTGTGTCTCTGATTGCTCTGGTTATTCTCTCGCAATATGCGGGCAAGAATATTAAAGAGTTGGCCAAAACTGCCGATAGGATCAGCCATGGAGAGTTGGGTTTCAACATTGATCTCAAGTCCAAGGATGAAATAGGAGACCTAGCCACCTCACTGCGGAGTGCCGCCGTATATTTCAAGGAGTTGGCTTCCACGGCTGAGAAGGTGGAGGCAGGGGATCTATCTCTGTCATTCACGGCGAAATCCGAGAGAGACGTCCTCGGTAATGCCTTTGCAAACCTGACCAAGTGCTTCAAAGACATCATCGGCAAAGTGGCCGGTGATGCCAAAGAGATGGATTTAGCTAGTGACCAACTCGCCGCATCGGCCACTCAGGCAGATTCCGCAACGCAACAGGTTGCCAGCACCAGTCAGCAGATGGCGAAAGGTGCCAGCGATCAGGCCGCGAGTTGTCAGGAAACAGCCAAGGCGGTAGGTCAATTGACTGAAGTTGTTGCCCAGATTGCCAAGGGCGCTCAGGAACAGGCCGAGGGAGTCCATAAAGCGACTTCATCCATAGCGGAACTGTCCTCCGGGGCAGATCAGGTAGCGAAGAATGCCCTTGCTGCTGCCGGGGGATCCAAAGCAGCAACGGAGGCTGCCAACAAGGGTGCGGAACAGGCCAAACAGGCAGTCGAAGGGATGAAACGAGTCAGAAACAGTGTGGAAGCAGCCTCGCAGAAGGTTTCCGATCTGGGGCAGAAGTCCGAGGCGATCGGCAAAATTGTAGCGGTGATCGATGATATTGCCGCCCAGACCAATCTTCTGGCGCTGAATGCCGCCATCGAGGCGGCTCGGGCCGGAGAACATGGGCGGGGATTTGCGGTTGTGTCCGATGAAGTCAGGAAGCTGGCAGAGCGGACGGCCCAGGCCACCAAGGAGATTGCCGATCTCATCAGCAACGTGCAAAAGGGTGTGGGAGAGGCAGTGAAAGCGATGCAAGAGGGGACCAATGAGGTGAACGGAGGGTACAAACTGACCAGCGAGGCGGGCGAATCTCTGGAAGATATTCTGAAAGCGTCGACGGAAGTCAGTGTGCAAATCGAACAGATATCGGCTGCGGCCCAGCAGATGAGCGCCTCTGCCAATGAGATGGTAACCATCATCGATAGTGTTGGGAGCGTTACGGAAGAGAACACGGCAGCGGCCGAAGAGATGTCCGCGAATGCGCAGCAGGTGAGCAATTTGATCGAAACAGTCGCCGGGGTGGCAGAGGAGAACAGCGCCGCAACCCAGCAGGTGTCGGCTTCCGCCGAAGAGATGAGTGCTCAGATGCAGGAAGTGGTGGCCTCATCCCAGTCGCTGAAGCAAATGGCTGAAGCGTTCATGATATTGATGTCCCTTTTCGGGAGCACTGATGATGAGGGCGACTCACAGGAGACCGAACCTGAGCGTGACAAAGTGCTGGTTGGAGCCTAAGAGAAAGTGCGGAGGGGAGAGGATTGGGGAATGACTATGAGTCAGGAGATTGTCCTTACTGCTTATTGCCATTGACCCCAGTATCACCCAAAAGGAGGGCAGGTGGGAAAGTTAATTAATCTGAAATGGCGGCCGAAATTGGGCGCTAAGCTGCAAAGGTTGACAACGCTTAACCTCGGACCGAAGTTGCTTATCGGTTTCCTGGTGGTTGTAGCCATGACCGGGGCTACGGGTTTTATCGGCATGCGGGGGATTTCTGGTGTAGCTGATGCTTCGCAAAGTGCCGATGAGGCCAATCTGACCGTGCAAAAGGTGCTGGAAATCAGGCAAGCGGAAAGGGAGTATGTGCAAACTGGGGATGATCGCTATCTTGTCCGGATTGATGCCATATTGGCTGACGCGAAGAATCTCATCGCAACGATGAAGGAATCGTCTGGAGGAGAGAACCTCGCCCTTCTCAATGTAATGGAGGCCCAGTTTGATAGCTACAGGCAATCAAAAGATGCCTATGCTGGTCTTATGAGCGCAGGAGCTGCGAAGCAACTTCAAATGGAAGAGGTGTCTGTTGCCGCCCAAAACGAGGTCAAAGATATGACAGGACAGCTGGAAGCACGGGCGCTTAGCGATGTTACCACGCTGTCAGTCTTCGTGGAGGGATCGTACGACACCAGTTCAATGGACGCTTCCGGAAAACTCAGCGTGCTAAACAGTGCTAACCGCCTCATGCGAAACATCCAGTATCTCAGAATGGCCGAGAAAGACTATCTGCTTAGCCATGATAAGAACTATTCTGATGAGTTCATGGTGCAGATATGGACTGCGCAGAGTGTGGTGAACTATGATCTCGAGGCGAGCGTTGGCGATCTGATCGATCGGGCGCAAGCAGATGCGATCTTAAAGTCTCTGGATGCATATCAAGCTGCATTTGAGGCATACGTCGATTTAGATCAGCAGAAAGAGGCTCAACTCTTGGTGATGATAGAAGCCGGAAATGTATTGATCGGCAGTCCGGATAAAGATAGCCAATACTACGGCGGGGCAGAATTACTGAAGGCAAAGGCTCAAGACGACTCCGAATCTGCCAAGAGTCTAGCCATCATGATGACATTGGCCTTCATAGGCGGCTCGATAATGATAGGTATTGTTCTTGCCATCGTCATTTCCCGCTCAATCACCAAAAAGGTCCGGTTGATAGCGGAGAGGGCGGATGAATTTGCCACCGATCTCGAGGGGCTATACGGCACCATGCAATCAGCTGCCCAGGGAGATCTCTCCGAGAAAGTTCGGATCAACACACAGGAGATGCCTATAACCTCGCGTGACGAAATCGGCGTTACCATGACGTCTCTGAATAGAATGATTGCCAATTTGCACAACACTGGCGATGCCTTCGAAAACATGATGGTCAATCTGCGAGACTTGATTGCCAAGGTAACGGACAACTCGACACAGTTGAATGCAGCCAGCGATCAACTTGCTGCATCGTCAACGCAGGTAGGTTCTGCCACCCAACAGGTGGCCAGCACCAGCCAGCAGATGGCCACCGGAGCCAGCGATCAGGCTGCAGCCTGCCAGGAAACGGCCAAGGCAGTAGGGCAACTGACCGAGGTTGTCGCACAGATAGCAAATAGCGCTCAAAAGCAATCGCAGGGAGTTCAGGCGGCAATCACTTCGATCACCGAGTTGTCAACCGGAGCGGAGCAAGTGGCAAGCAGTGCCGCTTTTGCCGCCAGGACGGCAAAAGGTGCGGCCGAAGGAGCGCAGAAATTCACGGAGACGTCAAAGCAGGGGGGAGATCGGATGAAACTGATCATGACCGCGGTCGAAACAGCCTCGCAGAAGGTTTCCGAACTGGGACAGAAGTCCGAGGCGATCGGCAAGATTGTGGCCGTGATCGATGATATCGCCGCCCAAACCAATCTACTGGCGTTAAATGCAGCCATCGAGGCGGCGCGGGCAGGAGAACATGGTCGGGGATTTGCGGTGGTATCTGATGAAGTAAGAAAACTGGCAGAGCGGACAGCCCAGGCTACCAAGGAGATTGCCGAGCTGATCAGCTATGCGCAAAGGGGTGTGGCAGAGGCAGTAAAGGCGATGGAAGAAGGCCGGAAAGAGATGAAGGGTAACTATAAAGGGATCGCCGAATCCAAAGCATCCCTTCAGACTGTCCTGAATGCAAACTCGGAGCTTGGTGTGCAGATCGAACAGATATCGGCCGCGGCCCAGCAGATGAGCGCCTCTGCCAATGAAATGGTAACCATCATCGATAGTGTGGGGAAGGTTACGAAAGAGAATACCGCGGCGGCCGAAGAGATGTCGGCCAATGCTCAGCAGGTGAGCAATCTGATCGAAACAGTTGCCGGAGTGGCTGAGGAGAACAGTGCCGCGACCCAGGAAGTATCGGCTTCCGCCGAAGAGATGAGCGCCCAAATGCAGGAAGTGGTAGCGTCATCCCAATCACTGAAGCTAATGGCTGAGGAACTCCTGACGAAGGTCTCCGTTTTCAAAACGGGCGGCAACAGATATAGCGATCAGGGAAATGAGCTTGATCGTGAGAAGGTGTTGGTTAATAGCTAAAGATGATGTGAAGGAAGAGGGACTAAGGAAAAACTCTTTCCCCCCAACTGGGCAGAAACTTTGTGATAGCCAATAGAGCGGTGAGTTGACCGGGTGAAACAAGTGGAGGGCAATTGATATGAGCAGCGATGCAGGGAAGAAGCAGGCTGAGAGACAACTGGTGATCTTCAGCCTGGCCAATGAATCCTACGGGGTGGATATCGGCACGGTGAATGAAATCATCCGCATACAGGAGATATCAAGGGTGCCCAGAACTCCGGCATACGTGCAGGGAGTGATCAATCTCAGGGGCAGGGTTATCCCGGTGGTTGACTTGCACAAGGTTTTCGATTTTGCCGACAGAGAGACAACAAAAGAGAGCCGCATTATCGTGGTGGATATTCTGGAACAACAAGTGGGCATAATGGTTGACGCGGTGACGGAGGTGTTACGCATCTCTGCCGATTCTGTCGAGCCTCCCTCGTCGATGATTGCTACGGGTGATTCGGATTATCTGCTGGGGATAGCCAAAGTCGGACAGAGGCTGATCACTCTTTTGGACCTGGCAAAGGTGTTCACAAGAGATCAGGCTGAGAAGCTTGAAGAAGTGGAACTTGCTGCGATCGGCGCCGCCGCAGGGTGAAACGGCTACGCAGAATTCTAGAGGCCATGCATTGAGAGAAAGGGGCCTATCTGGTTATCGATAACCATCGATAAGGAAGGAACCCTGAGAATTGCCGAAAAACCGGTCACTGGATTATTGATCGGCTTGAAGCAATGGTGAATCGTAATCCCTCACTATCGCTTTGTGAGGAGGCTGGGAATGAATCGGAAAGTATTGGTAGTTGACGATGACCCAACTATGCTCAAGACTGTGAAGGCAATCCTGAGCAGTAATGGCTTTGCGGTGACCACTGCCGCGGGGGGGCAACAGTGTCTTGCGGAGCTGAAAATGGGGTTCAAAGGGGTAATCCTTATGGATGTAATGATGCCTGATATGGATGGGTGGGCCACTATCAGAGAGATCGTCAACCGTGGACTTCTGGAGGGAAATGTGATCACCATGTTGACTGCAAAACATACTCCAGATACAGAGATGGAAGAGCTTGCCGAGTGCGTTCTGAACTACATCAGAAAGCCGTTTGAACTCCGCGAACTCAATTCAGTTGTGGAGGAATGCAGTTCTTATTTGGAATCACTGGAGAGTATTTAACCGGCCGCCTGCTGGCTGATCTAGGAGCAGAAGTGGAGTTTTCAAAAAACATCATCATAATCGGTTCTTCTAGCGGGGGACCTCTGACTTTGAGGAGGGTGTTGGCCAAGTTGCCGGTGCTCGATGCTTCCATCCTCATTGTTCAGCACATGCCCAAGTTTATCAATGACACCATCAGAGAGTCTCTGTCACGAATGACGGATATGCGTGTCAGATTAGCAGAGGACAGGGCCATGTTGGAAGACGGGAAAGTCTTTGTCGCTCCCAGCGAAGTGCATATGGAGATAGAGGATAACCGAAGGATCAGGCTGCGTCAAAGCGAAAGGGTCAACTTTGTGTGCCCGTCGATAGACGTTACGATGCAGTCTATCAGACACGAACCTGGGTTGTCCACTGTCGGCGTCATTCTAACCGGCATAGGTCGAGATGGAGCACAGGGAATCAGCCATATCAAATGTTTGGGAGGCACAACCATCGCACAGGATAGCAGGACATGCGTCGTATACGGTATGCCCAAGGCAGCCGTTGAGACCGGTAACGTGGACTTTGTGCTGACTCCTGAAGAGATACGGGAGAAACTTATTGAGCTGGTAAAAGGATCAAGGGGGAAAAATGGTAACGTTAGCAGCTGATGTGACACCGGAAGAATTGCAGGTGTTTCTGCAAGACACAGATGAACAATTGCAGGTCCTGGATGAAGATATCATCAAGCTGGAGAATGAAGGGGATAACCCGGAGGTGTTGCAGGAGATTTTCCGCGCCGCTCATACGATAAAGGGATCCTCCGCCATGGTCGGTTATCACAAGATGGCCGATCTGACTCATGCCATGGAGAGCATACTGGACAAGCTGAGGAAAGGCACGCTATCGGTCAATACCCAGATAGCCAATGCTCTTTTGCATAGCCTGGATAGTCTCCGAGTGCTGCGGAATAATCTGACCGCTAAGAAGGAAGAGAATATTGACGTCGATTCTGTCATTGCGACACTAAAAGAGCTCACCAGCGCTGAAGCGAAGCTCGCACAGGCCGGGAAGTCGGATCAGGAGACGCCCACAGCGGTGAGGATATCCCTGGATAAGAGTGAGTATAAGCGACTTCAGGAATCGCTGGCCTTGAGCCACAGGGTACATCAGATAGAGATGGCAATCAGCAAGGAAAGCCAATGGGCGGCGGTTCGCTGTCTTCAAGCATTAAACGAGCTGGATGAAAAAGGAATCGTCATTGCATCTAAGCCCTCCCGGAAAGAGATTGAGGCTGAGAAAGTGGAATCTCAGTTGATATTGATCTTTGCCGGATTGCTGGAGGAAGAAGAAATAAGAGCGCTGCTCTGCACAATATCCGATGTGGAGAATGTAAGAGTTGGTTTCTACGATCCTGGCGAAGACGGCTGCCCAGGTGAAAAAGCTGTGGAGGATGGGGCCCTTAACGCATTTGATGTAGAGAAGACCGTCAAAACTGATCGCCCGGCACAATCCCAGTCTTCGGGCGCTCCAGCCGAACGGGCTCCGGTTGAAGCCATTAAAGCAGCTGAGACGGTTCGGATTGATGTGGAACGGCTGGATAGCCTGATGAACATGATCGGCGAGTTGGTAGTTGCCCGAACCAGGATGAACCAGATCAGCCGGTCGCTGGACCTCAAATATAGAGAGGATGAAGATGTGGTGGCTCTGAGCAAGACCTTCACCCAGGTCACCAAAGTCATCGATCAGCTTCAACTGGATATCACCGTTGCTCGCATGCTGCCGGTAGGAACAGTGTTCAATCGCTTCCCTAGGATGGTCAGAGACCTGGCCCAAAAGATGGGGAAAAAGGTTGATTTCATCATCACGGGTCAGGAGACGGGGATTGACCGTTCGGTGATAGAGCATATCCGCGACCCGTTGGTGCATTTACTGAGGAATTCGGTCGATCATGGCATCGAGACTTCGGAAAAGCGCGAGGCTGCTGGGAAGCCGGAAAAGGCAACCGTTCGGCTTTCAGCAGCTCATGAACAAAATTTCATCATGATCACCGTAGAGGATGACGGCAAGGGAATCGATGGAGCGGTGATCAAAGAGGTTGCTCTCAAAAAAGGCCTGATAACCGCTGAGGCCGCATCGAGGATGAGTGATGCCGAGGCCATCGATCTCATCTTCGCATCCGGAGTATCAACCGTTGAAAAGGCCACCGATGTATCCGGCAGGGGAGTGGGAATGGATATCGTGCGCAAGAATATTGAAGCGTTCAACGGCGTCATTTCTGTGGAGACGAAAGTGGGCCAGGGCACCAAGTTTGTATTGAGGTTACCGCTTACCCTGGCAACCATTAATGCGCTGCTGGTTTCCTCTGGCAATACGATTTATGCCATTCCTCTGGTCACCATCAGCGAAACACTGAGACTCAGCCCGAAAGATATTAAGACGGCTGCTCAAAGGGAGGTGTTCAGCCTCAGGGACAGAGTGGTGCCGTTAATTAGACTGAACGAGGTATTTGATACGGATATAGAGGAATCCACTGACGCGGAAATGGTTCACATCGTTGTGGCCCGCGTCGGCGAGCGAATGGTGGGACTTTCAGTGGATTCTTTGATAGAGCCTCAGGAAGTGGTGGTAAAGTCTATGGGCAGCTTCATCGGCAACGTCCACGGCATAGCCGGAGCCACCATTCTTGGCAGCGGAGAAGTGGCACTGATATTGGATGTGCCCAGTTTGATAAAGTCTTGCAGCGAATCGATGAAGTTTGGCGGGCAATCCATGAACTAGCAACGAGAAAAGGCAAGACAGAAGACCTGGTAGATATTGATTATGCGCGAACACAGGCACTAATAGGAGGGTGAAATTGGAGAAAAGCAGCAAATCAGGACTCAAGGAGATTGATGTAGGGAAATGGGCGGAACTCGTCGGGCAAGGAACTCAGAATGCGGTCCATGGCCTATCTGGAATGGTCGGGGTGGAGATTAAGACCGTTGCCCTTGATCTTAAAGTAATCCCGGCAGCGAAAGCGGCAGATCTGGTTGGCGGGCCGGAGAATGAAGTGGCATCCATCTATTTGATGATCACCGGCGCAGCAACGGGTCATATTATGCTGATCTATTCAAAGGAAGTGGCCTTTGGCCTGGTGGATATGCTGATGGGACAGCAGGTCGGAACCACCAAGGAATTGGGTGAGATGGAATCCTCTGCCCTGGGTGAGATGGGCAATATCACGGGGTCATTTTTCCTCAATTCAGTAGCCGATAACACCGGTCTGCGTCTGATGCCTTCGATACCAACGGTGATGATCGACATGGCCGGATCGATCCTTGATTCAGCCGTAGCCGATGTCCTGCAGGATCATGATGAATTATTCGCCATGGAAGCCATCTTTGCCGTTGGAAATCAAGAGATCAGCGGAACACTCCTGGTTTTACCAACTGCGGAGTTTATGGAGGTTATGGTAGAGCATAGCAAACTGATCCCTAAGAAGGGGGCACAGTGCTAACACTAACTCAAGAAAGCACGGTCGTGGTGAGTTTGGGAGAGATCAAGTTGTCTAAGGATCCGCAAACAGTTTTGACGTGTCTGGGCTTGGGGTCGTGTATCGGCCTTTGTATGTATGACCCTATTGCCGGTGTGGGAGGAATGGCGCACATTGTTCTGCCATTCAGCAACAATGGGGCTGCGGGCAATGCGAAATTCGCCGATATTGCCATTCCCCAGCTACTTCAAGCAATGAGAGAACATAATGCCGTGAGATCTCGCCTGATCACAAAACTCGCCGGTGGCGCGCAGATGATCAAGCCGGGAACGGCGGATAATTTCAATACGGGGCAGAGGAATATCGAGGCGGTCAAACAGATATTGGCAGACGAGGCCATCAGGGTTTCGGCCGCCGAGGTAGGCGGATCTCGTGGACGTTCACTTAAGTTATTCGTGGGGACTGGCAAGGTGATGGTGAAATCAGTGGGTTCAACAGATGTGGCACTGTAGGCCCGAAGAAGGAAACAAGGAGAATAAATGATGGCGAAAATATTAGTTGTAGATGATGCCCCCTTCATGCGCATGAGGGCCAGTAAATTATTGAGCGAGAATGGATTCCAGGTGATCGAGGCCGGAAACGGCGCCGAAGCGGTGAAGAAGTACAAAGATGAAAAGCCCGATGCGGTGATGATGGATATCACCATGCCTGAGATGGATGGGTTGCAGGCGTTGAAGGAGATGAGAAAGCTGGACCCGAATGCTAAGGTGTGCATGGTCACGGCCATGGGACAACAATCTATTGTGTTGGAAGCCATAAGCGCCGGAGCTAAGGACTTTGTGGTGAAGCCCTTTGATGCCAACCGGGTTCTGGCGACGGTTCAAAAGATGGTGAGCTAGGAAACCTGTGATTAAGTGGTGCAGAACACCTCCTGCCGGGAATCCGGGGGTGCCCAACACTTGATGGCGCTTGCCTAGGGAAGCGCCATCAACACACAGGAATTCTGAAGAAAGGAACCTGCCATGAGCAATAGCATTAGCGTGCTGATAGTGGATGATTCTGCCTTTGCCAGGTTTGCTATTTCCAAGCAGATTGGCGCTCATCCGGAGATGAAGGTCATAGGTACTGCTCGCGATGGGATTGATGCCCTGGAGAAAATCAAGCAATTGAAACCGGATGTGGTGACACTCGATGTGGAAATGCCGAAGATGGATGGCTTGGCGGTACTCAAACATGTCATGTCAGAGTATCCCACACCGGTGATCATGCTCAGCAGTCTGACCAGTGAGGGTGCGGAGACAACACTGAAGGCGCTGGATATGGGAGCTGTTGATTTCTTCCTTAAGCCTTCCTCGGCGGCACCGGCAGGGCTATCGCCCGAAATGGTGAACGATTTGGTAACCAAAATAAGGATGGCTGCCAAAACCGATGTGTCACGCATGAAGACGATTGCCACCGTCCCGAGAAAAAGTCAGGCGATGGAGAAGAAAGCACGCAAACCTCGTGCCAGTATACAGAATAAAGTGATCGTTCTCGGGTGCTCAACCGGAGGCCCGCGAGCATTGCACAGGGTGATTCCTTCGCTGCCCGGAGATTTGCCAGCAGCCATGCTGGTAGTGCAACATATGCCGCCGGGATTCACCAAGTCATTGGCCAATAGGCTGAACGACTTGTCGGAGGTGGAAGTCCGAGAGGCTCAGGAGGGAGATGCCCTCAAGCCCGGTCTGGTATTACTAGCTCCCGGCGGCAGCCATATGACGGTGAATGAAGGTGGCCGGGTGAGCCTCAATCAGGGCCCGATGGAGTGTGGGCTGCGGCCTGCAGCCAATGTGACCATGGAGTCGGTGGCTAAGGCTTATCAAAAGACTGCTCTCGGTGTAGTGCTCACCGGCATGGGAAATGATGGTACCAGGGGGGCGGGTCTCATTAAAAAGTTCGGCGGTGAAGTGGTGGTGGAGGACGAATCTACCTGTGTGGTCTACGGAATGCCCAAAAGCATTGTTGATGCCGGGTATGCCGACAGAGTTTTGCCATTATCGCAGATAGCAGGTGAGATCACCAAAAGATGCCATGTAAATCTCGAAATGGCCCTTGAGGTATGAACTATGGATGATGTGGAATACGGTTATCTGAAAAAGAAAGTGCTGGATCTGATTGATATCGATCTGGATAGCTATAAGGAAAAACAGATGCGTCGGCGGTTGGCCGGATTTCTGGAGCGATCCGGTGCCCCCAACCCCGCAGCCTACGTCAGCCGCGTCGAGCAGGATCAGCGGATGTTGGATGAATTACGGGATTTCCTGACGATAAACGTGTCCTCATTCTTCCGTGACGAAACGCAGTTTGAGAAGCTCCAGACAACGATACTGCCTGAATTGCTGGGCCACAGCCACCGTCTCAATATCTGGAGTGCCGGCTGTTCCAATGGCTCTGAGCCCTATACAATGGCCATGATTCTAGGCGAACTCGCTGCCAAGCAGGAACACCGGATACTCGCTACGGATATAGATAAGACCATCATCGCGCGGGCGCAAGGCGGTGGGCCTTACACCGCAGCTGACGTTAAAACCGTGCCGCCAAACCTTCGGGACAGATACTTCAAGGAATCGGCAGGCGCCTATTGGGTGGTTGATAGTATCAAGAAGAAGGTAGAGTTCAGGCAACATAACTTGCTGGCCGATCCATATGAAAATGGTTTCGACCTAATTCTGTGCCGCAATGTGATGATCTATTTTACAGACGGAGCCAAGGATAAGATCATCACGCGATTCTCGAACTCACTGAAAGATCAAGGAGTTCTGTTCCTCGGAGGGAGCGAAATCGTCTTCCGCCCGGCAGAGATGGGGCTTAAGACTTTGTCCCCCTCCCTCTATCGTAAGACAATGATCTCTGGCAGCACTGGTGGCCAGTCTTTCTGGGGGCAGAAAACCTTTAAAGAATAATGGCTCAATAAGGGGAAAATATCATGCGTCGCATATCGGTTAAATACGCTCAACCCGAAATGGAGCTGGCAAAGCCTCTTTTTGATAAATGGGGCAATATGCTGTTACCCATTGGCGCCAAACTGACGGAACGACAGCTGCGGTTATTGCCGAACAAGGGTGTAAGGGAATTATCCATTGAAGACTCGCGAGTCGATGATGTGCTTTGGGACCCACTTATAAAGCCGGAGACGCAGCAAGAAGCAGTCAAGGCAATCAGCGATCTGTTGACCATAAACCAGAAGGGTGGAGGGATCAAAAGTCCCAAGGACCCGAGAATGGTCTCCGCTCGACTGAACATCGAGAAAATGAGCTATATGATCACGCAAGAGGTTTTGACATCAGTTATGGGGGAGCCGGATCTCTCTGGCTGTCAATCCATCGAAGATTATCATTGCATTCAACCTGTGCAATCTACCATCCTGGCAGTGATGCTGGCAAAGGAGGCCGGCTTCAACGAAGGGGATATGCTGAGCGTGGCCAAAGCCGCCATGCTGCAGAACATTGGTTATACCTTTCTGCCTCAGGAGATATTGAGAAAAGAAACGGAGCTATCACCAGAGGAGACTCTGGAATTTGAAAAACATCCCATATATGGTGCTGAAATCCTCCGTCAGACCGGCCAGACTTCTCCTCAGATCATCGAAGCAGTACTGCAACATGAGGAACGGTGGAACGGGAGTGGTTATCCTAACAAGATAAGGGGCTGGGATATATCCCCATTTGCCCAGATTATAGGGATTGCACATACCTACTACGATCTTGTGTCGGCGAGACCATGGAGGGAGCCATTCAAGCAAATGGATGCGTTTGAGTACATCATGGCATACGGGGGAGAGCTTTTCGATCCGGAATGGGTGCAGGTCTTCTCGCGTCGCGTTCCCATCTACCCCAGCGGGGTGAAGGTGAAATTGAGCACAGGGGAGATCGGAATCATTTCTGATGCCAACCTCGGACATATCGGCAGACCGATGGTGCGGATCATCTCTGATAGTAAAGGCAATGATGTCAGCCGCCCATACGATATGGACCTCTCGAAGCCAAGTTATCAGGATCGACTGGTTATAGAACTCTTAGAGATTTGATTGTGGAGCGACATTAAGCGATGACCAAGGGAGTGATTTCACCCGCAAAAACAGAGATCCGGAGAGCAACGGTACTGGTTGTAGATGATGCTCGCTTTCAGCGCATGAGGTCCGTCAGATTGCTGACCGAAAACGGGTTCCATGTAGTTGAGGCATTGAATGGCATCGAAGCCATCAAGCGGTACAAAGAGGAAAAACCTGATGCAGTGATCATGGATATTACCATGCCCGAGATGGATGGATTGGCGACCCTGAAGGAGTTGATTAAACTGGATACCGATGCCAAGGTGTGCATTGTCACCGCGATGGGCCAACAGTCCATAGTCATGGAGGCTATCCATGCTGGTGCCAAGGATTTTGTGGTAAAACCCTGTAGTGATGATCGGGTTCTGGCGGCGGTCAGGAAAATGATCGGCCAGGGTGAACTTCTTCAAAAGGGACAGGTGCAAGCCGCGCAGGAATAACGAGTGGATAAGTTTCACCAGTAGGATAAAAAGGGATAAGGAAAGACACCATGCGACGCATATCTGTTGAACACGCAAGACCAGGGATGCAACTGAGCAGCCCGGTCTTTGACAAATATGGGGACATGCTTTTGCCTGCAGGCACGGAGCTGGTGGACAACTACCTGAAGTCTCTGCAGAACAACGGAGTCTGGGAGCTTCTGATTGAGGACCCGCGAGTCAGCGATCTGACCATCAAGCCTCTGGTAAAGCTGGACATGCAGAAAGAGGCGGTCGAGGCAATGCGCCGATTGATCAACATCAATAAGAACAAAAAAGGTGACCGAAGGAAGAATCTGGATGACGATGATATGTTCGCATCGAGGCTGGAAGTAGAGCGATTGACCTATGCCATAGTCCAGGCGATCCTTATCTCGCCTTTGGGCGAGCCGGACAGCTCAGGGTGTTTACTGGTGGAGGACTTCCATTATGTCCAACCGGTGCAGAGTACTACCCTGGCCATTTTGTTGGCGAGGGAGGTCGGTTTGAGCAATACGGCTTTGCTCAATGTGGGAAAAGCAGCCATGCTGCAGAATATCGGCTATATCTGGCTGTCCTCTCCGCTGTGGGAAAAGAGGACTCCTCTGACTCAGGCGGAAAATACGGAGTTCGAGAAACATCCCCTATACGGAGCTGAGATTCTCGGCCAGTATGAACGCGTTCCTCCGGCAGTGGTTGAAGCCGTGGCTCAGCATCACGAGCGGTTTGATGGTACAGGTTATCCCAATGGTGTAAAGGGATGGGATGTATCGCCTCTGGCGCAGCTCATCAGCATAGCCGAGACCTATTATGGGCTTGTTTCCGCCCGGCCAGGGAAAAAACCTATTATGCCAGCGGATGCTTTTGACTATATTATGGCGGAGGGAGGGCGGATGTTTGACCCGGAGTTGGTAAAGGTATTTGCCAGAAGGGTTCCTATCTATCCCAGTGGTGTGATGGTTAAGTTAAATTCAGGGGAGACCGGCATCGTTACTAATGTTAATCTGGGACACATTGGCAGACCAGTGGTACGTGTTGTTAAGGATACCAACGGTAAAGACGTGAATCCCCCTATTGATATGGACCTCACCACGCCCGTGTATCAGAGCAAGAAAATAACGGAGTTGCTGGAAATATAACTTTGGGGAATAAACTATGGCCGATGAAGTACTTTCGCAAGCTCAAATAGATGCCCTGATATCAAGAAGTGCCTCCCAGAAGGGGGCCGACATGTCTCCTGAGATAGAGGCTCTGCTGACGAAGGGCAGTGAAGCTCCCAGTGAAGGACTGTTTGCCAAAAGGATAGCCGGAAAGCTGGCCCAAAGTGAAGGCTCTAGCGCGGGTGTTCCTGAAAAGGGCCCAGCCGTTGCGGCACCCCCCGCACCGAACACGTCCCCTGATAAAGGCGCTTCAAGTCAGCACGGCACGGCATCGGCTGCAAAGCCCGGTCCAAATGTGGCTCCAAATGCTGCATCGTCTAGCCCCTCGGGTGAAGTAGCGGCGACGAAAGCAGCGCCAAGGCAGATTGAACCGATGGGATCACCTAGGGCAAAAGGCCCTGGCAATGTTGGATCGGGGCAGGTGATGGCGAATTCAGATACGGAGAAGGCCATAAAGGCTTTGCAATCAGCAACAGATGCTCTGGCAAGGCGTATGGAGAAAGTTGAGTCCATCGCCGCGCGAGTGAGTCCTCTGGAAAGCGCTGTGGCCAATGGTGCTCAGCAGCCATCGCAACGGCCCGGACAAGACTCGGCAAAGGTTCGGCAAATGGAGATGGAAATAAAGAGCCTCAGATCGGAAATCCAAAAGATCACGGCGAGTATGCAGAACATCATGAATGTAACCAGGCAAAAGGAGAGCCAGATGAAGACCATCAACAAGGGGCTTCACAACAGTTTTGGTTACAATATTCGTGAAACTTTTGAATGCGAACATTGCGGTTCTCAGGGGCATGTTGTGGGACTGGTCAAATGCAGCCGGTGTGATGAAGAGAGTTGGTGGGGATGGTGGCCTCAGGAGTGATATTTTCTATCGATCGATCTGCTGCTCTTGTTCACTAGATGAGGCGGTAAATCAAGACTTATCTCTACAGAAACACAGAAACAATCGCTTGTTTCGGATGTGTCTTTCAATCGGGTCGCCATGAGGGTAGACTCCAATTGGTCGACGGACCGCGTGACTTTCCCACCGAGAGTTATCAGCGCCAGCCCACTTGAGTTATCCGCTCTCCGGGAAACCACTCGCAAGAACTGCATTCTGCCCATCTTATCCTTCGACGCATGGTTTCCAATCGCTGCCTCGTCAACCCCCTGTTTCTACCCCTCACAGGCATGGCAAGTATGAAATTGAGACATGGTAGAACCCCTTCCTGAGGCGAGTTTGATCTCCCCGTTGTCAGAAATCGGTTCATATGTTAAACTAGACGGCGGTGAATAGCGCGGTAGCTGAATGATGCTGGTATCGAAACAGCCCAATCGCGTGAGTATCGCTATCAGACGCTTGGTGCGTCGCGAATGAAGGAGGGTATAATTTAGATATGGCAGAGCCGAAAAAAGCAGAAGAAAAAGCGATCACTTCGATGATGGATGAAAGAAGAGTATTTCCTCCTCCGAAGAAGCTCGCCGAAACGGCATATATCAAGAGCATGGATCAGTACAAAGAAATCTACAAGAGATCCATCGATGATCCCGAGGGGTTCTGGGGCGAACAGGCTGAGGCCGTAGATTGGTTCAAGAAATGGGACAAGGTTCTCATTGAGGACTTCAAGAACGCCAAGCACGAATGGTTTGTCGGCGGGAAGCTCAATGTCTCCTATAACCTGTTGGACAGGCACATTAAAACATGGAGAAAGAATAAGGCAGCAATCATCTTTGAAGGAGACATAGGCGATAGCAGAACGCTAACTTATCAAGAGATGCATCACGAGGTATGCAAATTCGCCAATGTCCTCAAAAAGCACGGTATCAAGAAGGGCGATCGCGTCACGATTTACTTGCCCATGATTCCCGAGCTGCCCATTGCTATGCTTGCCTGCGCCAGAATTGGCGCTATTCATAGCGTTGTCTTCGGCGGTTTTAGTGCTGAAGCTCTGCGTGACAGGATTCAGAACTGCGAATCCACCATGCTCATCTGCACAGATGGCTACTTCCGGAGTGGCAAGGTTGTCAAGAGTAAGGATAATGCCGATGCCGCACTCAAGGAATGTCCCAATGTGAAGGATGTGATCGTATTCAAGAGAGCCAATGCCGATGTTACCCTTAAGAAAGGCCTTGAGTACTGGTGGCACGAAGAAATGGCTGCCCCCGATATTACACCCGTTTGTGAGCCGGAGTGGATGGATGCCGAGGATCCGTTGTTCATCCTCTATACCAGCGGCAGCACCGGAAAGCCCAAGGGAGTGCTTCACACCTGCGGCGGATATCTGGTATATGCTCAACTGACTACCAAGTGGATATTCGATATGCATGATGAGGATACCTTCTGGTGCACAGCCGATATCGGCTGGATCACCGGGCACACCTACATCCTGTATGGCCCGCTAGCTCTGGGTGGATCATCTATCGTTTTCGAGGGCGTTCCTACTTATCCTGCCGCCGATAGGGTATGGCAGATCATAGAGAAATACAAAGTCAATACCTTCTATACCGCGCCAACCCTCTTGCGCTCGCTCATGAAAGAGGGCGATGCCTGGGTCAATAAGCATGACTTAAGCTCTCTTCGCATCCTGGGTTCGGTGGGCGAACCCATCAACCCGGAAGCCTGGATGTGGTACTACAACGTTGTTGGTAAAGGTAAGTGTCCCATTATGGACACATGGTGGCAGACAGAAACTGGCGGAGCACTTATTACTCCATTGCCAGCAGCCACGCCTCTTAAGCCAGGTTCAGCCACATTCCCGTTCCCCGGACTGAAGATGAAAGTGGTCCGAGAAGATGGCACTGAGGCCGCCCCGAATGAAGGCGGACAGTTGGTGATTCAGAGACCCTGGCCCGGCTTGATGCGCAGGGTATATGGAGAGCCGGAAAGGTTCAAGAAGACTTATTTCGAGGCGTTCCCCGGCAGCTATACCAGCGGAGACGGAGCCAGAATTGATGACGACGGCTATATCTGGCTGATGGGACGAATCGACGATGTCATTAAAGTATCTGGACATCGCATTGGCACCGCTGAGGTCGAAAGCTCCCTGGTATCCCATAAGGCAATAGCTGAAGCCGCAGTTGTCCCCTTCCCGCATGCAGTCAAGGGAAGCGCCATCTATGCCTTCGTCACTGTAAAGACTGGAGTCGAAAAGACCGATGCTCTCAAGAAAGAGCTGGTTGCTCATGTCCGCGCAACCATTGGCCCTATCGCTTCTCCCGATAAGATACAGTTCGCTGATGCTCTGCCCAAGACGCGAAGCGGCAAGATCATGAGAAGAATACTGACCAAGATCGCCTCCGGCGATGTTGGGAATTTGGGCGATACCAGCACACTGGCTGACCCTGCTGTGGTTCAGGTACTGGTGGACACCAGGATCCCGTAAGGTAAAAGATACCTTTAACGGAGAAAACGGGCGAGTTAAGCGAAACACCCACGGGAGCAATCCCGTGGGTGTTTCAGAGTGAAGGATGAGTTGACCACTGGCCAGTGCCCGTGCTATACTAGCTCGGTTTTTTAGAGCAGACCCAGAGGCAATTCTAAATAGCGAATCTAGGAGGTTAGACTACAATGGCAGAAGCCACAAAAGACATGGGCCCGGAAAAACTGTTCGGGCTGCCCGTAAAGACGGGTCGTTGGGTATTCGTCATCGCGGGACTGGCAATTCAGCTGTGCTTGGGCGCGGTCTACGGATGGAGCGTTTTCAAATCAGCCGTTATGAGCCAGTACGATATCAGCACACTGAAGGGCAATGTTCCGTTCATCCTGTTCCTGGCTTTCTTTGCCGTGTTGATGCCCTTCGGCGGCAAACTGATCACCAAATATGGCCCTCGCAAAATCTGCTTCATCGGCGGCATCATTGTCGGCGCAGGTTGGCTGCTGGCGGGTTATACAGATACCAACTTCGCCTTATTGTGTCTCACATACGGAGTAATCGGGGGAATCGGTGTCGGATTGGCCTACGGAGCGCCCATTGCCACTGCCGCAAAATGGTTCCCTGACAAAAAGGGCCTGGCTGTAGGGCTGACTGTATTGGGCTTCGGCGTTTCCGCAGCCATTGTTGCGCCGATAGCCAAACGGTTGATTGACTTTCAGAAAGTCGGAGGGGTGGTTGTCAACAACGACGTATCGGACGCGTTCAAAGTCTTTGGCATCGCGTTCCTCATATTGGTTGCCCTTATTTCCCTCTTCCTCAAATTCCCACCGACCAACTGGAAGCCGGCCGGATGGCAGCCTCCTGCCGCGAGCGCGGCTACGGCCACATGGAACTTCAGCCCCAAACAAATGCTCAAGAATCGCAGCTTCATCGTTCTCTGGTTGTGCTTCATGATCGGCTCTTCAGCCGGACTGATGGCCATCGGCATGTGCACCCAGTTCGGTCGCGATGTTATCGGCATGACAAATGAGACCCTATGGGGCATGGATTATACGTTAGTAACCTTGGTATCGGTCTTCGCCATATTCAACGGCGGCGGACGCCCGATCTTCGGCTGGCTCACAGACAGAATCGGGACACGGGGAACGGCCATCATTACCCTGTTCATGATCGGAGCTGCAGCCCTTGCCTTGATTCCGGCAGGTATTGGCGATAATGGGATATATCTCGTCAGTTTCTCCGTTCTGTGGTTAGGCCTCGGAGCATGGCTCGCGATCGCCCCAACGGCAACCACCATTTTCTTCGGCCTCAAGAATTACACCGATAACTATGGAATAGTGTTCATCGCCTATGGTGCGGGTGCGATCATTGGCAATGTGGTATCCGGCTATGCCGCCGATGATGGAAATTATGATCCGGCACTCTGGGCGACAGCCGGTCTGGCAGCATTAGGAATCATAATTGCTGCCCTCTGGCTCAAACCGCCTGACAAAGCGCCTGAGGGAGAAGCATGACCGGCGGCAGCCCCGGCTCAAAAGAAACAGCTTAGAACAAACAAGGGATCTCGATATGGGGGGCGTAAAATCCCCCCATATTTTTATGAAAGCGAGGTGGAAATCATGGGACACGGAAAATTCGGCACGGCCATCAATTGCATGGACGGAAGGACGCAACTGCCCGTCAACAACTGGATGAAACAGCAGTATCACCTGGACTATGTGGATACCATCACCGAACCCGGACCGGACCGGATATTGGCCGACCATGGCAACCAAGTGGAGTCAATCAAATCAAGAGTGATGATTTCGGTCAAAGCTCATGGCTCCGAAACCATTGTGATCGTCGCTCATCACGATTGCGCCGGGAATCCGGTATCAAAGGAAGATCATTGGGCTCATGTGAAGAAGGCTATGGAGGCCGTTCGGTCGTGGAACCTGCCGGTAAAGAAAGTGGCCGGGGTTTGGGTGAACGAGAACTGGACCGTGGAGGTCATCGAATCTTAGGGGGCAGATGACGGCCTCATGATCTTTTCGCCGCAGGCAGGCTAAAAATGATCGTGGAACCTTGGCCCAGCTTACTCTCACCCCATATACGGCCGCCATGTTCCTCCACGATCATTTTGCATATGTTAAGCCCCAGACCGATACCCCCTCTTCGGTGAGCCACACCGCTTTCCACGCGATAGAAGCGGTCGAATATCTTGTCGACGTGCTCGGGCGAAATACCGACACCCTCATCGGTAACGCTCACTGTGATCTCATCACCGATCTGTCTCGCATCTAGAATCACTCGACTTCCCCGATCAGAAAACGCCACCGCATTCTCTAACAGATTCCATATGACGTCTCCGATATAGAGTTGATCCACAACAATGGGAGGCATGTTTGACTCAATACTCACTTCCAGCCGATGACTGGACGATACTTCCTTCAGACGGCTACTCAGATTAGCCGTAATGCTCGAAATGTGAGTCTTCCTCTTTTCCATCTTGGTGATTCCGGCTTCCAGCCTGGCCATCTTCTCTAGATTCTCCACCACATGAGTGAGCGTTTCTGACTCACGGCTGATCATCCGCAGGAAGTCCTGCCGAGTAGCATCGTCCCACTCGACATCATGCAGAAGCAAGCTGTCCGACAATCCCTTTATGGCCGTGAGCGGGGTGCGCAACTCATGCGATACGCTGGCCAGAAGCGCATTGCTAAGCCGATTGATTTCTTCCAGCTCTCGTGCCCGTAATTCAGCCGCTTCTTTACGCTTGATCTCGGTGATATCATGCCAGATGCTGAGGCGATACGTTTTCCTTCGAAATCTTACGGGGCTGGATTGCACCAGAACATCCCGTATCTCTCCGCTCTGTGTCCTGTGCCGTGTCTCAAAGGTGACCGGACCGCCTTTACTGCCTTCCCTGGCATGACGGGCAGTATCCTCGACAGACTCCATAGCCTCAAAATCAGCTAGCTTTTTCCGCTTGAATTCCTCGCGACTATAGCCAAGGTTCTTATGGGCCTGATCGTTAAAATTAACCAATTCTCCAGTGGCCGTATCAATCAACACGATTGAGTCTACGGCTTGCTCAAAAATGGCGCGATACCACTTCTCGGAGTCGCGAACCGCCTCTTCAGCTTGCTTGCGCTCGGTGACATCGTGAATGACAGAAAAAAGGAGATGCTGCTCTCCGATCTCTATAGGGGACGAGTAAACCTCCACCGTGCGGATTTCGCCGCTGTGTATCCGGTGAGGGAAGACAAAATAGTCGCACTCTCCGTTCAAGGCCCGCTGCCTTTCCGCGGCGACCTGATCGGGTGGCAACTGGTTGATTTCACTGATATTCATGCTGCAGAGGACGTCGCGTGGGTAACCGTAGAATTTGACCGCCGCCGAGTTGGCTTCTATGATTCTGCCGCTCTCCGGTTCGATCAGGAGCATGATTGCCTGGTGGCCCTCAAACATTTTCCGAAAACGTCTCTCGCTCAACATACGCGCCTCCTCGAAAGGCTGTGCTCATCTTCTGTTTGTTCAAATTCAGCGATTTCCCCTTCGGACCCGTGTACCCTGTTGGTCGATATGGAAATACTATCGGGTTAACGCCAATATCACAAGGGGGAAAGCCCTCAGTTGGTCCGACTGTGCTATACTAGTTTTCAAATCAGAGAGATCGCCGCCGTGTAGAGTTGGATAGATTCATGGCGACTTTGAATGACAAACGCCAATGTATGAGCCAAGAATATATCGCCATTCGATAAAGGATACTGATTTGGTCTCATTCGCTGCCGTTATCAAAGAGACCGATCTCCTCATTCGAGCCCGCAGAAACCTGAAGAGAAAAGCCCTGAAAGCAGTGATGAAATGTCGAGCTGCTATCGAGAGATATATCGAGCAGCATCCGGCATTCCTCACCACTCTCGAACCTTTTTCAATTCAGGAGGATGCCCCTGCAATCGTGAAAGAGATGGCGCTTGCCGCGGAGACGGTTTCTGTCGGCCCAATGGCCGCCGTTGCTGGGGCCATCGCCGAACACGTTGGCAAGGAGCTGCTGGCATTTTCACCTGAAGTCATTGTAGAGAACGGGGGAGATATTTTTCTCAAAATCACCAAAAAGCGACTGGTTGGCATCTATGCCGGTGATTCCCCTCTGAGCGGTAAAGTTGCTATTGAACTGGTTCCGGAGGAGACGCCCGTTGGAATCTGCACGTCATCGGGAACAGTTGGGCACTCCCTCAGCTTTGGAAAAGCCGATGCTGTTGTTGTGGTGGCTTGCTCTGCTGCCCTCGCTGATGCGGCAGCAACGGCTATTGGCAACATTGTGAAAGAGAAGACTGATATACCCGGAGCAATCGAGACAGCTCAAGGCATTGAAGGCCTGAAAGGAATAGTGATCATCAAGGATGATCAGATGGGAATCTGGGGTGAGATCAGAATTGCCTCACTCTGATTCAGGGAACTACTTCAGCATATATGACAGCACAACCAGTAAAACGAACATCACTGCCATAATCGATGCAAGCCACTTTATGTCAGAGGTCACGTATGAATAAGAGCCTTGAGCCGCCAATCCGACCGTGGCCTTTTTGGGTGAAGGGGATACGGCTTTCGCTGGAACAGCGTCGGCCGCCTTTCCACTTTGCGATGCGGTAACAGTGGTTTTTTCGGCTGTGAGCGGTTGCTTAGGAGCCACGACATTTTTAGCCTTCGCGTTTTTTCGGGGTTGCGCCGGCGCTTTTCTTTGGGATTTCTTCGCCACTGAAATTCTCCTTGCAATAGGCTTTCGGCTAGTTTAGAGTTTACCGCCCCGGGGTTGTTTTTGCAACTGTCCCATGGTTCTTCATCGGGCAGAACCGGAATGATTCCACTCGCATCCTAATTACATAAACGCGAGATCAACAATCGTCGAGCTTCGACTGCTGCCTTCCCTCGATGGCTGACCCTGTTCTTCTGCTCATCGCTGATTTCGGCCATGGTTCCGGCGAATTCCGGCATATAAAATATGGGGTCGTACCCGAACCCTTTTGTCCCCTTCGGCTCAAACCCGATAATTCCGGGGCATTCCCCCTGGCACAATTCGACCTTGCCATCCGGAAACGCAATGGCGATGACGCATCTGAATCGGGCCGTTCTCTTCTCCCATGACACTCCGGCAAGTTTGCTCAAAAGAAGCTCGATCCTCTGCTTATCTGAGGCCCCCATTCCAGCATAGCGCGCCGACTGCACGCCCGGCTCCCCGTTCAGGCCTTCCACTTCCAATCCGGAATCGTCGGCGATGGTGATCATACCAGAAACCTCGGCATAGGCCAAGGCCTTCAGAGTGGCGTTCTGCTCAAAGGTTTTGCCCGTCTCCTCTACATCTATCTCGATACCTTCCAGAGAGGGCGTGGTAAGCTCCCATGCAGGGTGGGATATCAGAGACACGAATTCTCGAACCTTCCCTTGATTATTGCTGGCGAGTAGAATCTTCAATAATTCATCCTTTGACTGTTTCCTTGCTGACAAGAACGCCCTGACCAGATTATGAGACTAACTAATGTTATGTCAACTACGTCGTTATTCTCACCCTTTCACATGCGGCCTCTTTTAGGGGCTGGTCGCTCGGCGAAAATGAACTACCCCGCCGCAAGCAGCGGGGTATCCGATGTCATGCCAGACTTGATCCGGCATCCAGTTTCTGGATTCTGGCCTTCGCCGGAATGACGATTCGTCGCAAGCGACGGGGAATTGAACCCCAAGTGATTAAAAAGGGGCGACCCCTTGCGGCCGCCCCTTTTGTATGTTTACACTACTTGATTTCCATCCAAGACTTATAGGGGAGAGAATCGTTTATCCAGCTTCCTCAGAATTTGAGGCATGGTGGTATATTCCATCTCATCCATCGGCAGGCGATGGGGTTCGAAGGGGCCGTGGCGGCGCAGGTATTCTGCAACCACGTTAGCCTGATGACGCGCCTCATCAAAACTGACATCATCGAACATATCGACCGGGCCGACCAGTTTTCCTCCTGAAAGCTGGAACCCGGCACACACCACTCGCGGCGGCCCATCAAAGCGCGAAGGGTTCGAGTTGGGAATCGAGCACGGCATCAACGGCCCATTATGTGATCCTCGCATCCATCCCTCTACTGATTGAGGGAAGGCGAACGGCTCAAGCACTTCTCCCACAGCCGGGAAGATTCCCTGCGATCGAACAACCAGCACTGGATCGTCTTTGCCAACATACCGCCCCGCTACTGCAAAAAGCTTATCGGTAGAGGAAACCGCCGCTATTTCGCCCGAAGGTCGATGACGGATGGATTTAACCGCATAGCGCGATGGAGATCCAATAAGCGCTAGCATATCGTAAAGTTCCTCCGGACAATTGAAGGTCACCTTCCGATGTTTCCGCACATCATGCACCTCGAAACTGAATCCGGAATGCATGTTTTCAGCGATGATCAGGCCAATGGTATTGAAGGGGTCCGCGAACATTTTGTATAAGGGCATATTCCATGCGCCGGAAGAAGTCTTGTCCGCCATGAAGATAAGTACCGGTTCGGAGCCTCGCTCCTCAAATTGCATCTCGGCAGATCCCGGACCCATCCCTTTCACATTTCCGGAGAAAGCATCACTCAGGAGATCTTGCCCCGCTCCGTGAAGTTTGAGCTTCTTGGCAACTTCTGTGCAGGCGATGAAGGTATCCCAGGCTAGTCGATGGATACGCCCATTTCCCTCGCCTTCTTGGTGCGTCATAATGAGCTGCAGATCATCCCCGCATCGGGTGACGCAAAAATCAACCAGGAGCCCTTGCCCCTTGGCTCTTATCATGTGCTCTTTGGCTTCCGCGATGAGATCAGGGTGCATACTGGAGTGCCCGACATAACCCCCGACATCTGCCTTTATTACGCTTAGTGTGATCATATCCCCTCTTTTCGTTTAGTTTAATTGTACATCACAATTCAAACCGCATCTCATATTGCCCATCGACTTGGCCAGCGGCTAGTATTCGAACCCGGGTCTGGCTTGGATTCCCTTACGATAGGGGTGCTGGACTTCCACCATCTCCGTGACCAGATCAGCGCACGCAATCAGCAAGGGGTCGGCATAACGGCCGGTGAGAATAAGTTCAACATTGGGCGGCTTTGATTTTACCAAGTCGATCACATCTTCAAGTTTAATCAGGTTCCAGCCCGCGGCGATATTTACCTCATCAAGTACGACAACATCGTACAATCCGCTAAAAATAGCCTCCCGGGCAGCCTCCAGGGCTTTGCAGGCCTCGTCCCTGTCGATTTCCAGTATGTTATCAGGATCAACAAACTCGATTCGCCCAAATCTCATGACCGTGATCTCAGGCAAGCGCCGTAAGGTCTCGTACTCTCCATAAGGGTAATCGCCCTTCATGAAGGACACGATGCAAACCCTCAGCCCATGGCCAACAGATCGGAGTACAGTACCTAGTGCCGCAGAGGTTTTGCCTTTTCCGTTGCCAGTGTAAAGCTGAACCAATCTTTTCTGCATCAAATCTCCTCGTATCTTGCTAGGGTGAAAAGAAGGTCGGCAAGTCTGTTCAGATAAGGGAGGAGGAATTTGTTTTTGACATCCCCGCTTTCATGCAATGAGACAGTCCTTCTTTCGGCCCGCCTCAGCATGGAACGGGACAAGTCCAGAGCAGCTGACCCCGGGTTCCCCCCCGGAATGATGAAAGCCTTGGGCATCTCAATCCCGGCCTCCAGCTCATCGATCATGCTCTCGAGATCGTCCGCCATCTTTTCGGTGATGGGACTAAACTGGGAGATGAATCGCTCATAGTCAGCTGATTCAACAGCAAGCTCCGCACCCACCGAAAACAACTCTTTTTGAGCTTTCAAGATAATCTCTCTTGTCCGCTCCTTTTTTACCAGACTCCTCGCCAGCCCCAGAGCAGATACCACTTCATCCACAGTCCCATAGGCCTCACAACGGGGAGAGTTTTTAGAGACCCTTGCACCATAAAGCAGGCTGGTTGTACCCTTGTCTCCACGCTTGTTGAACGTCTTCATTTTAGGATCGACAGCAGCCACTTTCTCACTTCAGGGGCGGGTGTAAACACAAAGTATAAAGTTACTTTAGCAGGCGTCAGATGCAGTGTCAAGAAAATTTAGAGCGTCAATCCCGGACTCTGAACGAAGATTGCGAGACTTCTAGTACCAATGTTTCCTCTGGATTACGCGCTCCACGGAAGGATTGCAGTCGGACTAGGCTCCGTTGGTGTGGAAGCGGTAGTAGTCCAGCAGTTTTCTGAGAGCATATGCCGATCTCTCATAACTCAGATAGCTCGGTATTCCTGCCTGCTGCAGCCTCAGATTCAAGTCACCCAGCGCTTTGCCGTCTGCGTAGGGATCGGGAGAAAGCAGAAGCCCTACAAAAGGTTTTTCCACTTTGTCACGCGTTCCAATCAGCGCTCTGATGATGCGTGCCAGCCGATCTGGTCGAGTGGTGAAGGTGGATATTCCTCCAATTTGTACTGCAACAATATCGATGTTCGCATCCTGGGCCACTATTTCTATAGAGGCCTCCATATTTTCATCGTTCATAGCGCCGAGGTCAATCGGGTTCTGGCAGCTGGCCCCGACTGTCCTGAGCATGTCCTCTAATTTGCTGTGGGTTGATTTCTGCAGCAATGGGACACGCAAACCCGCGCTGGCAAAGGCATCCGTCACCGATACGGATTGCCCGCCTGACCATCCGATGACGCCCATTCCGTCTCCCGTGACCTCTGGCAGACAGGCCAACGCCTTGATCACATCGATCATCTGATCCAGGCAACCCACGCCAATGGCTCCGCATTGCTTTATGGCGATATCCCACGTGTCTGTGGATCCGGATAGAGCTCCTGTGTGGGACAATGTGGCTCTCATGCCTTCATCTGTCCGCCCTCCCTTCCAGATGACAACGGGCTTCCGGGGAGTAATTTCCCTTAGCAAGCGGAAGAACCGCTGCCCATCTTTCACATCCTCGACATACATCCCTATGATCTTGGTTTCCTCATCGTGTGCGAAATAGTCCAGGAAATCCGTGCTTTCCAGGACCACTCCGTTCCCAACGCTGACGACCTTGTTGATCGCCACACCCTGGGCCTTTGCCGCAACCGAAAAACCCCCGCCATGTCCTCCACTCTGCGAGATGAATGATACCGGCCCCTTTTCGCCAACGGCTTGAATCGGCAAAAATCGCAACCCGATCTCCGGATTATAGACGCCCATGCAGTTGGGACCAAGGAGAGCCAGGCCAGCCTCTCTGGCCATTTTCCCGATATGCCGTTGCAAATTGATGCCTTCGACACGGCCGGATTCTGCGAACCCGGCCGTGAACATCGATACACCGCCCACTTTCTTTTCGATGCAATCCCTGATTACCGAAGAAGACGCCTGCATGGGAACCGAAACCACTACATAGTCAATCTCTTCAGGAATTTCCAGAAGGCTCTTATAGTTGGGAATTCCCATCTTCTCAATGCCGGGAATCTCCCTGGGGTCAATCTGGACAGAAAACACCTTCCCCCTAAACGTGCTCATGTTAGTGAGCCACATGTAGCCAAACTTCTCCTTATCGCCTATTACGGCTACAGTTCTGGGATTGAGGGCGCGGTCCAGCCTCTCTCTACTGACATGCATTATCGTCATACTCCTTCCAGAGCTTTCAATTGCAGTGCCTGGCGCTCTTGACCAATAGCAACTATGGATCAGCAGGGTTTTCTTGTCAAGGTCCGCACGCCAAAGTAGAATAGAGCCACTGGTTCGCCATCACTTCACTGACCAGCACAATCGCTACGGCTGATATGACATGGTCCCGACAAATCCGAGGAATCCTGAGGAAAGCAACGATGCGCATCGAAATCTTGACCCTTTTTCCCGAAATGTTCCATGGCCCTTTTAATGAAAGCATCATCAAGAGAGCCATTGACAATAAGTTGATCGAAATCGTCTTTCATAACCTGCGAGATTGGGGTTTGGGCAGGCATAAAACCGTTGATGACTACCCTCATGGCGGTGGGGCGGGGATGGTGCTCATGCCAGAGCCGCTCTTTACCGCCGTGGAATCCATAAAGGGATCGGAGGAATTTCCGGTGATCTTGCTCACCCCCCAGGGCAGGCTTTTTAATCAGAAGATTGCCGAGGAGCTTTCCTGTTATCCGCGATTTCTGCTCATCTGTGGACACTATGAGGGCGTCGATGAGAGAATCAGAGAGCATCTGTGTACTGACGAGATCAGCATCGGCGACTATGTTCTGACCGGGGGAGAGTTACCCGCCATGGTGGTTATCGATGCCGTGGCCAGACAAATTCCCGGTGTTTTGGGCTCGTGCGAATCGTCAAAGGATGATTCGCACGCCAGCGGACTTCTGGAGTACCCCCACTACACTCGACCCCGCACATTCCGCGGTTGGGAAGTTCCGGAGGTCTTGCTTTCTGGAAATCACGCCGAGATTGCCAAATGGCGTCATGAGCAATCGATCCTGCGGACCGCCACCCACCGGCCCGACCTTCTGGAAAAGGCCGATGTTAAGGAAAGCGAGACTTCTTAGTTCGGAAAGGTTTTGGTTTCTTTTCCTTTTCGACCCTCTGGAGAGCGTCCTTCTGCTCCTGGATCCCCTGCAAGGTTTTCTCGCAGGCTATACTGTTTCCTGCCATATCGGTTTCGCAGAAATACATCGTGGTGGAGATTGTTGACGGGGTGGGGGTGAATATCTGTACCTGCTCAGGGGTAAATCTCAGCCCGGTAGACAGAAAGTCCCTGAGGCGCTGCATATGCCCCATGGTACAGCCCGGATGTGCGGCGATGAAATAGTACGTCATAAAATAGCGTTTGCCTATTGCGGCGCAAGTGCTGTCAAACATTTCCTTGAATTGCAGCAGCGATTTCACTGAAGGTTTGTTCATCAGCGTCAGGATTCTATCGTCGGAATGCTCCGGTGCCACTTTGATCTGCCCGGAAACATGATACCTGACGAGTTGTTCGATATAGCGTTTTGCGGTGTTCTTATCAGCCATAACCAGATCAGGCCGGATACCCGACGAGACAAAAACTCTCTTTATCCCTGTAACACTTCTAAGCCGTTCAAGGAGTTCGATCTGTGCCTGGTGTCCAAACTGTAGATTGGGACACGGTTTCGGCATTAGACAATGCTTATTGCTGCAGCGCCATCCCTTGAGGCATGTGGCGCCGTACATGTTGGCCGTCGGTCCTCCTATATCGGAAATTATTCCGTTGAACCCTGGAGTTCGGCTGATGCGAACAGCTTCCTCCATGATTGATTTCGTGCTACGGGAAACAACCGTCCGGCCCTGATGAACAGCGATGGCACAGAAATTACATTGCCCAAAACACCCTCGATGGGTGGTGATGGAATACCGGATGGTATCGAGGGCTCTTATCTCACCGGTTTTGTAATAAGGGTGTGCATCCCTCTCGAAATCCAGGGCATATATCTCGTCGATTTCTGCAGAAGACAACGGCGGCTGAGACGGATTATGAATCAGGAATCGATCGCCGTGCTTCTGTACCAAACCTGTGGACGTATTTTCGGCATTCCTCTCAAACAACTCCGACATCCGGCGAAATGCCGTCTTATCGCTTGAGACTTCCTCGAACGATGGGATCTCGATGAAATCCCCTTTGGGCAAGGTCTTGGCGATATAGCAAAGCCCTCTGATTTGTTTCCAATCGGAGCCTTCTCTCAATGCATGTGCCAGTTCGATGACCGTCTTCTCCGCCATGCCATAAGCGAGAATGTCCGCTTTTGAATCAAAAAGGATCGATCTCCTAACGGCATCGTCCCAATAATCGTAATGCGCGATGCGCCGCAAACTAGCCTCAATCCCGCCAAGGACGATGGGTTTCGTCTTTTTGAAGTGCTGTCGGATAAGGCCGGTATAGGCGATCGTTGCCCGGTTTGGCCGGATATTGATGCCGCCGGGAGTGTAATCATCCTGATGGCGCCGCTTCTTCGTTGCGGTATAATTTGCCACCATGGAATCGATTGATCCGGCGGTCACTCCCCAGAACAACCGCGGTTCCCCAAGACGGGTGATATCCTTGCCATCGGTTATCGAAGGCTGGGCGATAACAGCCGTTTTGAGACCCTGTTGAAGCAGGTACTTTCCTATTACTGCTATGCCTATATGGGGGCTATCTATATAGGTATCCCCTGTGACCAGAATAACGTCCGGCCTCTCCCAGCCGAGGGCTTTGAGTTCGAGTGCGGTCGTTGGCAAGAACATGCGCGATTCCTTGCTGCCAGGGATACAAAGGGTAGCGCCGGGCAGAATTTCACCTGATTTGCAGACTAGTATAGCATGTCAGGCCGAGATTTGAAAAAGGAATGTCTCAATATACCCCGCCACTATTCCAAAGGAGAGACTTGATCTTGACTTATGAGCTATCCAAGCTGTAGTCTAGGTAATTGTGAAAAGGGGACGGAAAGGGCCAATGGAAGGTGATATTCTGCCGGGTGAGATCGTTGAGGAAAAACCTCCTGACACAGTGGAGGTAAGCCAGCGAAAAAGACGATATTCCATAGCGATACTTATCATCGCGGTCGCCATCGTTGTGGCTGTTATTGTCCTGGTTGACAAGCCGGACGGCTCCACCGATTATTGGGAATACATCAGAAACACGGGCTATGTTGGTGTGCTGCTTATGGCCCTCATCGGGAGCACCTCCCCGATCTGGCCGCTGCCGGGTTCCTGGGCAGCATTCATCGCTGGCGGGCTGGGCTTAAATCCTATTATTCTGGGACTGGTTGCTGGTATCGGCGAAACAATAGGCGAGCTGACTGCCTACATGGCAGGATATGGCGGACAGGGAGCCATTGCTAAGTGGAAAAGATACAAGCAAATCGAGGGATGGACGGCCCGGCATGGCGCAATAACCATCTTCCTTCTTTCAGCCGTGCCAAATTTCTTCATCAAGCTGGTAGTTATGGCCGCGGGCGCCCTTCGTTATCCCTGGTGGAAATTCTTTTTCCTTTGCTGGGGAGGAAAGACAATCAAGGACTTCTGCTTTGCTCTGGCCGGCGCAGGCCTGTTCGGTGTGATCATGAGTCTCCTTGACTAGTGACCCTGATTGTGGTGGCCATGGTGATGATGATAGTCATTCGGCTTTGGGGAGTGAACGCCTCTTTGTAATACATGGTATTTGCCTTCCAATGCCCCGATCCCGACCAGAATAGCCACCGTCAGGACAGCGATAACCATTGCCTCTGCATATTGCTCAAAGCCAACCACTGCGCCTATGGCAGCCAATACCCATATCACAGCCGATGAGGTTACCCCAGCAATCACGCCTTCGCGAGCAATGATAACGCCGGCCCCAAGAAAACCGATCCCTGTTACCACTTGCCCGAGCACACGGGTTCTATCCGTATTGCCCCCTACCTCAGAAGATCCCAGATTAATAAACAAAGCCGTACCTAGGCAAATGAGAATACTGGTGCGCACACCGGCTGGCTTGCCCCTCATTTGGCGCTCAAGGCCAATGCCCCCACCGCATAATATTGATACGCCAATCATCTGCCAGAAACTGAGTGTGGTAACATCCATTGGCCACCGCCTTTGTTCAATGAATGAGGTATCTTTAACTACCTCAATTTGCGAAATAGTATAGCATATGGACATCCAGTGGGGTAAGGGGACTAAGAAGAATCAATCACGCAACGATGTGATATATTTATGACATGGACATCATTCTCTTGGTCGCTCTTATCATCTCATCATCGGCATTGGCTATCCTGATTCTCAGAGGCAAGCAAGGGACTGATGGAAACGAGCGCCTTGAGCGGACGATCCGTGAAGAATTTCGAGCTGCCAGAGAGGAGTCCGCTAAGACAGCAAGAGCCCTGCGTGAGGAAATATCGGCCGGGCAAATGATTTCCATGGAAACTCTGGTCAAAACGATCAGCGAGATGGGGAAATCACAGAGCGAGAATCTCGAACTGGTGGCAAGGCGAATAAGAGAGCTCACCGAGTCCAACGAGTCCAGTATCGAAAGAATGCGCGGCATCATCGAAGCCCGGTTAAACAATCTCCAGGAAAGCAATGAGAAGAAACTCGATCAGATGCGCCAAACAGTTGATGAAAAGCTGCAGAGCACCCTCGAGAGGCGTCTAGGCGAATCGTTCAAACTCGTCAGCGAGCGCCTGGAGGCAGTTCAGCGCGGCCTCGGTGAGATGCAGAGCTTGGCAACCGGCGTGGGAGATTTGAAGCGCGTGCTTACCAACGTGAAGGCACGCGGCACATGGGCTGAGGTACAACTGGGAGCTTTGCTCGAACAGATCCTCGCTCCGGATCAATATGCCAAAAACGTGCAGACTCGGGAAGGATCGCGCGAAATCGTTGAGTATGCCATCCGTCTTCCCGGAACAGATGAGGGACCGGATTCACATGTGTGGCTGCCGATCGATTCGAAGTTTCCCCAAGAGGATTACTTGCGGCTTCTTGATGCGACGGATGCCGCTGATATCGAAGCGATACAAAGAGCAACTGCATGTCTCCTGCGCACCGTCCAGACCTCAGCCAAAGACATTTCCGGAAAATACCTCGATCCTCCGCGAACCACCGATTTTGCCATCATGTTCCTGCCAACGGAAGGTCTTTATGCAGAGGTGCTCCGGCAGCCGGGACAGGTGGAGGAAATGCAGCAGAAATACCGTGTTGTCATTGCCGGTCCCACCACACTGGCAGCGATCCTCAGCAGCCTGCGCATGGGATTTCAGACTGTGGCGCTCGAAAAGCGATCCCATGAGGTCTGGACCGTCCTAGCTGCAGTCAATACCGAATTCCGAAAATTCGGGGAGGCCCTGGGAAAGGTCAAGAGGCAGCTCGACACGGCCTCTAAGACGATTGACCAGACAGAGGTCCGGACCAGGGCCATGGTTCGAAAACTGCGCGAGGTACAGCAGCTTTCAGAGGTGGAATCGGCGCAACTTCTCGAGCTCGACGGGTTGGCAAAACAGGATTCAGCCGATGATGAAATGGGACCGTGAGTGGGAATTCATGACTATCGGCTATTGCACTTCTTCCGAATATCCCGTATACTCCAATCAGTGGCATGATCAAGGTTACCAAATCTCCCAGAAACCCCTTAGACTTATCCCGGCAAAGGTCTTTTCAAGGAAAGGTTCCTCAAGATATTGGATGACCGAGGTTCAGTTCACGATATTCAAAAAGGAGGTCATCCAATGAGTTTCACCGATAGGCAAATGCAGTGTGCGGATTGTGGGAGTACGTTCACCTTCACAGCAAGTGAACAGGAGTTCTTCGCCAACAAGGGTTTCACCAATGATCCCAAGCGTTGTCCCGATTGTCGCACAACAAGAAAGCAAGCGCGCGGTGGGAGTGCTGGTGGAGGCGGAAGCTTTGGGAGTTTTGGCTCCCGCAGACAGATGTATCCGGCAGTATGCGCCGCATGTGGCACCAACACCGAAGTGCCGTTCGAGCCTCGCCTGGACAGACCTGTCTATTGTAGCCAGTGCTACAGCAGCCAGGGTGGCGGATCCAAGAGCAGGCGATAACCTGACTGTTAGGTAGGTTCACATAGGGGCCGGGACTAGTTCCCGGCCCCTTTTTTGGGCATCGCTTTGATTTGACAGTTCTACCAACAGTAAACTACAATCCATGAGCGGGTCAATACCCCGCTATACTCAAAAAAGGTGTGTCGTTGTGTACCAGAAAACGGTTCTAAATAATGGGCTGCGCATTGTGACCGGTCATATGCCTCACGTTCGTTCGGTGAGCATCTGCATTTTTGTTGGGGCGGGTTCCCGCTACGAATTGCCGGATCAGGCTGGAATATCGCACTTTGTTGAACATCTCCTGTTCAAGGGCACCCAGAGACGGCCGGAGGCCCAGACAATATCCGAAGCCATCGAAGGTGTGGGCGGAGTTCTCAACGGGGGCACGGATAAAGAGATGACCGTCTACTGGGCCAAAGTAGCCCGTCCGCATTTAGAGCTTGCCTTTGATGTCCTGGGCGATATGATCCGCTGCTCCAGATTTGATCCCGTTGAGACGGAAAAGGAACGCCAGGTGATCATCGAGGAAATCAACATGAGCATGGATTCTCCACAGCAACGTGTGAGCATGCTCATTGACGAAGTCATCTGGCCCGATCAAACGCTGGGACGGGATGTTGCAGGGAGCAAGGAAACGGTGAGTTCGCTCACCCGTGAGACCTTGTTTGATTATCATGCCCGGCAGTATACGCCTTCAGGTATTGTAGTTGCGGTTGCCGGTGATATAAGACATGAGGACGTAGTTCTCACTGCGGACAGGACGTTTGGTGACTGGGCTGCTACCACTCCCGGCCTATGGTTCCCTGCTGAAGATAGTCAAGAGGAGCCTCGCTATCGCAAAGAGTTCAGGGATACAGAGCAGTCCCATCTCTGTCTGGCGCTGAGAGGTCTTTCCAATTCTCATCCGGATCGTTTCAACTTCGATATGTTGAACGTTGTCCTCGGAGGCGGAATGAGCAGCCGCCTCTTTCTGGAGCTTCGAGAACGGAAGGGGCTGGTTTACGATATTCACAGCTACGTGAGTCACTTTCTGGACTCGGGTTCGCTCACGATTTACGCCGGGGTTGAACCGAAGAACATCGAAGCCACAATCGCGGTTATCCTTGAAGAACTGGCCAAACTTAAGGCGCGGGATATTCGCGAGGAAGAGTTTGCCAAGGTCAAGGAAATGGCTAAAGGCCGTCTTTTGCTTGGCATGGAGGATACCCGAAGCGTCTCCGGCTGGATCGGAAGCCAGGAACTTCTGCTAGGGGAAATCAAAACCATCGATGAGATGGTCTCCATCATCGATGCGATCACTATCGACGGGTTAAGAAGAGTGGCAGAGAATCTGTTTCAGCCCAAAGGATTGAGCATGGCAATTGTCGGGCCGAAGTCTGATGAAGGACGGATCAGGCATCTGTTGAACCTCTGATGAGAACAGTTGGGGAATTTTGACATGCCGTTTATCCGGGGATGTTGGCGATGATGGCTTGCTAAGGGTGTTTTTGGTGTGGAAGTAGGTGGGTGAGATTTGATATAATGGAAATTACTTGGGCTCATAGCTCAGTTGGTCAGAGCATCTGCTTTACACGCAGAGGGTCAGAGGTTCGAGTCCTCTTGAGCCCATTGTCAAACACGCTGTTTTGATCCTCTCTATTACAGCGGTTATGGTCATTCAAGCGTTTTCCCCATGTCAACGGCAATCCTCTGAGAAATAGCCCCTGTTGCTCATTTATCGTGGGTTCGTTTATCGGGAATCGAGAGCAGGGCCTGTCTTGTCGAAGCGGTTCGGGCCTGACTCTCGGGAGTATCTACTCGCCATTAAGCCCCATGCTAAAGCTTGACTTCTTTGATGGGCGTGGATATCATCTTAATAACATCTTTCGGCAGGCTTCACGATTAAATGCCGTCAGGAGGCCAGACTCATGAAGTATCAAACTCAGGAGTGGTTGGATGCTATCGTGGCGAAGAGCAGGACGGATGAAGCATATCTGAAGAAAGCCAAAGGGCTGACTGCCAAGCAAAGATCGATCACCCTGGATGCCCCGGGAGGCGTGGATATTCTTATCGCTTGGGAATGGGTGGACGGCAAGGTAGTGAAGGCTAACCGCCAGGAGAAACCCGCCCCCAGTGAGTGGCGCAACTGGAAGAATGAAGACGAATACCTCTCGACTACCATGGGAACCTATGAAAACCTGTCCAAGATCGCCAAGGGAGAGATGAATGCCCAGGTTGCCATGGCCAAGAAGCAATATGTTGTCCATGGGAACATGCTCAAGATATTTGCTAAAATGGGCAAATTCAACGCTTTCGCCGAATTAGTAGCCTCGATTCCGACCGAGTACTAAATTCACTTTTTGTGAGAGGCTTTCCGAATCAACCATGTCGGCCCTCGCCATGGCTTGGCAATCATGCAGGGACATAATGCACCACGCCCCTGAACAGTTGAGCCCAGGCAAGGGCTGGTTTTGATCCATACCCTGCAGGGACAACATTATGCCCGGAGGGAAGCACCTCCGGCTGTTTAGGTGACTAAATCCGAGAAATTTAAAAAGGAGGCTAAACTGTGGAAATCAAGAAGGAAATCATGGAAATGGTCAACAAGCCCGGAAGGATCGGAACACTGAGCACAGCGAACAAGCAAGGCCAACCCAATGTGGCCTATCTGGGCAGCCCCCGTCTTACGCCGGAGGGAACGATGATCCTGGCGCTGGGAAACAATCGAACGCTACGTAATCTGAATGAGAATCCCAATGCTGTCTTCTTCTGTATCGCAGATGGGCCGGTTGCGTTTACAACGCCGGGCTATCGTCTGTATATGAAGGTAAAAGAGATTCAAAATCAAGGGCCGATCCTCGATGGCATAAAGAGCGCCATTGCCAAAATGGGAGCAACCGACGCCGCTAAAATGATGGTAGCCGCGGTGATCTTTGAGGTCACTGAGATTCGTCCAATGGTAGCCAGAGGCTAAAACACTCATCGTAACGATAATTCCTCGATTGGTATGGACGCCGGAGAACCGAAGAGGTTGTCCGGGGTTCATGCTATCGATAGTGTAGGGAATTCAGGGAGGGAAAATTGATCGTCGCCGGATGTGATGTTGGTTCTTTGACGGGTAAAGCCGTAATTATGAAGGATTCGAAGATAGTCTCCAGCGCAATTATGCTGCGCACCGTGAAACCTGAGGACACGGCTAGGATAATTCTGGATCAGGCGCTCACCAAGGCCAAGATGAAGCGGGAAGATATCGAATATCTCGTTGGCACAGGTTATGGCAGAACGAAAATCCCGTTTGCCAACACCAATATTTCAGAGATCACCTGTCATGGGAAAGGGGCTCACTGGCTGGTACCTTCGATAAGAACCATCCTCGATATTGGGGGACAGGACAGCAAGGTAATCTCACTGGATTCAGAAGGGTTCGTTGCCGACTTTGTGATGAACGACAAATGCGCCGCCGGAACGGGAAGGTTTCTGGAGGGTGTGGCAAAGGCGCTGGAAATAAAACTGGAAGAGCTGGGGCCAGTGTCGTTAAAGGCGCACGCTCCATCTCAAATCAGCAGTCAGTGTAGCGTCTTCGCCGAGTCTGAGGTCGTTACCTTGCTGGCTGATGGGGTGGACATCGCCGATATTGTGGCCGGTATTCACAAGGCAATCGCCAGCCGACTCATATCGATGGTCAAAAAAGTGGGCGTCAAGAAGGACTTCACCGTCACCGGCGGTGTGGCCAAGAATGTCGGTGTGGTTAAGTTCCTTGAGGAAGGCCTGGGTGAGAAAGTCATGCATCTGCCGGAGGATCCTCAACTTGTGGGGGCTATAGGCGCTGCTATCTTAGCCCAGGAAAAACTGACCAAAAGCCGCGCGTGAGATCAATAACTTTTCAGGGAGGTTGGCGATATGCAAACCAAGGGAATCAAAATAGCCGTAACCGGCAAGGGCGGCAGCGGCAAGACAATGCTCACTGCCCTGATGACCAAACTCCTGGCAGAGAGAAAAGACCTCAAGATTCTGGCCATCGATGCGGATTCCGCCATCAACTTACCCTACGCGCTGGGGACGAACTTCACCAAGACCGTGGCGGAACTCCGAAGATACATTATTGAAGATCCTTCAGCCAAGGACGAAATGCAAGATAAGCCGATCAAAGCGGTGATGGAGCAAAGCCTTCAGACAGGAAAGGGATTTCAACTTCTGGTGATGGGCCGGCCTGAAGGACCGGGATGTTTTTGCGGTGTCAACGAACTGCTCAAGCACGGAATTGAAACCCTCTCTAAAGACTTTGATGTAACGTTGATTGATTGCGAGGCAGGCCCGGAACAAGTAAACCGCAGGGTGGTTAAGGGGGTGGATTTCCTCATCATCGTGACGGACACGTCGATCAGAGGCGCCCAGGTGGCAGGCGCAATCACCGAGGTGATGGAGCGGGACAAAGATATCCGACCCGCTCATGCAGGCTTGGTTATTAACAGATTCAAGGAAGACGACAAACTCATCAGGGAGATTGCCGACCGGCGCGGCATCGAAATTCTTGCCCATATTCCGGAGGATCCAAACATCACCGAATATGACGGGGCCGGCAAGCCAATCATCGATCTGCCCAATAGCTCGCCGAGCGTCCTGGCCGTTCAAGAGCTGCTTCGTAAGATGAAGTTGTGAAGTGCTCATTTCTTGCATGTGAGGGCATGGTTTTAAGGGCTTGCCATGACCATCCGTTCCAGCCTGGGGAACTCTCCTGATTTAGCTTGGCGCTTTCATCAGCCCTGCTAAGAACAGGCCGCTCTTTGGAATCAAATTGGACGCTGTGCTGCCTTGTAACGGGACTATTGTTGGGATACAATGGATGCAGAGTTATCAGAATCGGACGGTCTCGTTTTTGAGTTATACGGGCCTTCACGTCCACTTTTAACAACGGCTGACGGTAGCATCAGAAGGCTACCGAAGTTATTGGGCAAGCAAAATTTCAGGAGTAGGAGCGCTGACTATGGAAGCATTAGCTCCCTCAAAAGAAGGATCACAGTTCATCAAAGAGGCGGGGGGTGAGGCATTCAAGCTCTGTTACCAGTGCGGTCTATGCGCAGCTACATGTCCGTGGAATATGGTCAGGAACTTTATTCCCCGGCGCATGATCCACGGAACACAACTGGGCTTGTTTGAATCGGACATCGAAGAGTTCTGGCAGTGCACTACCTGCGGGGCATGCGTCAAGCGATGTCCGCGCGGCGTAGAGATCATCGATGTAATGAAGTCGGTGCGACGCATTGTCACTGAGTTCGGTGTTGGCAAGGTCCCCGATTCACTGCGCATCACCGTTAAGAATATCTCCGCCCTGGGCAACCCGCCAGGCGAAGCTCCTGAAAAGCGGGTGGACTGGGCAAAAGGCCTGGACGTCAAATCCTTCACCAAAGACACTGACCTGCTCTATTTCTCCTGTTGCATCCCCGCTTATGACCCTAAAGCTAAGAAGATTGCCCAGTCTACAGCCAGCATCCTCAAGAAATGCGGAGTGGATTTCGGCATATTGAACGGCCAGGAAAACTGCTGCGGAGAGAGCGTCCGCAAGGCGGGGGACGAGCGTGTGTTCCAGACCCTCGCGCAGAACAATATCAATATCATGAATGAGAGCGGCGTCAAAAAGATCCTGGTCAGTTCGCCGCATTGCTATCATACCTTCAAGAACGAATACCCCGAGCTTGGCGGGAAGTTTGAAGTCGTTCATTACACTCAATACATGGCACAACTCATCAAGGAAGGGAAGCTAAAACCAACCAAGCCCATGGCGAAGAAGGTCATATATCAAGATCCGTGCTATCTGGGACGGCACAACGGTATTTATGACGAGCCGAGGGAAGTGCTCAAGAGTATCCCCGGCTTGCAGTTGGTGGAATTCCCTGACGTTCGGGAAAACGCGCTCTGCTGCGGTGGTGGGGGCGGCAGAGTCTGGATGGAAACTGCGGCCGGAGAGCGATTTTCCGAGATCAAGGTAAAGCAGGCGGTTGAAGTCAAAGCTGAGGTGATAGCCGTTGCCTGCCCCTATTGCAAGGTGATGTTTGAAGACGCCATCCTGGTGACCGGCAAGGAAAACGAGATTAAGGTCAAAGATATCTCCGAGCTTATCGATGAAGCAATCGGATAAGAGGTAGCAACAGTGACGATGGAAGATAAAGATATAACCCTTAAGGTGCACGGCGGTAAGACCGGGGCGGTGATGGTAGTGGGAGGAGGAGTCAGCGGAATACAAGCCTCTCTGGATTTGGCCAATTCTGGATACAAGGTCTACCTGGTTGAGGAAGGCCCGGCCATCGGTGGAAAGATGGCGCAGTTAGACAAGACCTTTCCCACCAACGACTGCTCCATGTGCATCCTGTCCCCGAAATTCATTGAGCTGGCCCGGAATCAGAACATCGAGATATTGACTCTTTCCACTGTAGAGGGTATTCAGGGTGAGGCGGGTAATTTCAACGTCTTGGTTCGCAAAAAGCCCCGGTACATCGATGAAGAGAAATGCAACGCCTGCGGAACCTGTGTTGAGTATTGCCCTGTCAAAATTTCCGATCCTTACAATGAAAACCTGAACATCCACCGATGTATCTATATTCCATTCCCTCAGGCGGTTCCAGCCCTTTATCTGATCGATCCTGCCCAATGCGTCTTTATGCAGCGAACCGAGTGCAAAATATGTGCACCGACCTGCAAGGTGAAGGCCATCGATTTCAAACAGCAAGAGAAGCAACTGGAAATCGAGGTTGGCGCTGTGATCCTGGCCCCCGGCTATGAGAAGTTTGATCCTGAGACCAAGTCGGAATACGGTTATGGAACCCGGGCCAACATCGTTACCAGCCTGGAGTTCGAGCGCATGCTCAGTGCCTCCGGCCCCTTCAAAGGAGAAGTGAAGCGCCCATCGGACAAGAAACACCCCAAGAAAATCGCCTGGATGCAATGCATCGGCTCAAGAGACACAGTCAGCGGCAACACCTATTGCTCGGCCGTTTGCTGTATGTATTCCACCAAGCAATTGATCATCGCCAAAGAGCATGATCCGGCGCTTGAGGCGACCATTTTCTATAACGATATCCGAGCCTACGGAAAGGGCTTTGAACGATATTATGAGAGAGCCAAGGCCATGCCCGGCGTCCGGTATATCTGGAACATGCCGGCCATCACCCGGGAGATTCCGGGGAGCAAGAATATCGCCATCCGGTATGTTGTCAACGGAAAAGAGACCAAAGAAGAGGAGTTTGATCTTGTGGTTCTGTCCGTTGGCCTTTGCTCCACTCCGGGAATAAAGGAACTGGCCAACAAATTATCCGTCGATATCGATAAATACGGCTTCTGTAAAACCGATAACTTCACCCCCGTCGAGACCTCAAGACCGGGAATTTATGTTTCTGGCGTCTTTCGCGGCCCGATGGATATCCCCGAGTCTGTAATGACGGCCAGCGGCGCGGCAGCGGCCGCCTCCCAGCTTCTCTCTGAATCCAGAGGGACGCTGATGAAGACCAAAGAGTATCCGCCGGAACGGGATATATCAGGCGAGGAGCCGAGGGTTGGAGTGTTTGTCTGTCATTGCGGCACCAACATTGCCGGGGTAGTCAGCGTTCCCAAGGTAGTACAGTTTGCCAAGAAATTGCCTGATGTGGTTCATGCCGAAGACACCGTTTTTGCCTGCTCCATCGATTCGGCCAAGCATATTAGCGAGACGATCAAGGAAAAGGGTCTCAATCGCGTGGTTGTAGCCGCCTGTACGCCCAGAACGCATGAGCCCGTCTTCCAGGAAACGCTCCGGGAGGCCGGTTTGAATCCGTTCCTGTATGAGCAGGCCAATATCCGCGAACATTGTTCCTGGGTACACATGGAAGACAAGAAGGCGGCGACGCTCAAAGCGCAGGAGTTGGTGCGAATGGCGGTGGCCAAGGTCAGACTGGTTGAGCCGCTTCAGCGAGTCTCGCTCAGCTTGAACCACACCGCTCTGGTGATCGGCGGCGGCATTGCCGGAATGACGAGTGCCCTGAACTTGGCGGACCAGGGATTCGAGGTTCATCTGGTAGAGAAGGAATCCCACTTGGGAGGTATGGCCAAACGCATCCACTACACACTTGAAGGCAGTGAGGTTCAACCGTTCCTCCACGGCCTCATCAAGAAAGTGAAAGGGAATTCGCTGATCCACGTCCATACCGGCTCGGTGATTACCAAGGCTTACGGGTGCGTGGGTAATTTTGTCAGCACCATCGGGGGACCTCAGGGAGATGCGAAGGACATCGAACATGGCGTGGCCATTCTGGCCATCGGCGGCCAGGAATTCAAGCCCAATGAATATCTCTATGGAAAAGACCCGCGCGTCCTGACGCAACTGGAACTGGAAGATGCCATCGTTCAGAAAAATGAGAGGGTGACCGGTGCGCAAAGCATGGTAATGATTCAGTGCGTGGGATCCAGAGACAAGGAGCACCCTTATTGCAGCCGAATCTGCTGCAGCCAGGCCATCAAGAATGCCATCAAACTGAAAGAGGTCAATCCGGAGATGGAGATTTACGTTCTTCATCGAGATATGCGAACCTACAGCCTCAAAGAGGACTATTATCGTGAAGCTGCGGAGCGGGACGTGAAGTTCATCCGCTTCGATGCGGAAAACAAGCCCCAGATGGAGATTGCGCAAGCTGACGGCAAAGAGATTCTGAGGATCACCGTCGTTGACCGTTTACTCGGCGAACTGATCGAGATCGATGCCGATATCCTGACGCTGAGTACGGCGGCACTGGCTCCCTCCAACATCAAAGAGCTCTCGCAACTATACAAAGTGCCGGTGAACGAAGATGGATTCTTCCTGGAAGCTCACATGAAGCTCAGACCGGTCGATTTTGCCACCGATGGCGTTTTTATGTGCGGACTGGCCCATAATCCCAAGCTGATCGAGGAGTCGATCGCCCAGGCCAGGGCGGCCGCATCGCGGGCTACCACAGTATTGGCCAAGGAGAGCGTAACGGGTGAGGGCATTGTCTGCTACGTGAACAAAGATGTCTGCGGCGGATGCGGAGTCTGCGAGATATTGTGTCCGTATTCGGCTATTACAGTCGACAAGACGGAGAAGCTGGCCGAAGTGAATGCAGGCATCTGCAAGGGGTGCGGAACATGCGCTGCCGCTTGCCCCTCCGGCGCAGCCCAGCAAAAGGGCTTCCGGAAAGACCAGATATCCTCGATGATCAGCGCGGCTTTGGAGGTATAGAATATGGGCAGCATGGATGCATTCGAGCCCAAAATCATCGGCTTATGTTGCAACTGGTGTACCTATGCCGGGGCCGACCTGGCAGGGGTTAGCCGGATTCAATATCCGCCCAACTTCAGAATGGTCAGACTGATGTGCTCCGGCGCAGTCGATCCGGTATACATCCTGGAAGCTTTTCAGAAGGGCGCCGACGGCGTATTTATTGGCGGTTGCCATATCGGAGACTGCCACTATATTTCCGGAAATCACAAGACTCTGAAGAGAATTGCCCTCACCAAGAAATTACTCGATCAAATGGGAATCGATCCCAAGAGATTAAGGCTGGAGTGGATATCGGCGGCAGAAGGTCCCCGGTTCGCCCAATTAGTGACCGAGTTCACCAGAGAAATTAAAGAGCTGGGGCCGAGCACTTTGAAACCATCGGCCAAGGAATCCAAACCGGAAGAGCCAATCCCTGCGAAACAACCGGCAGGGGTGCACACGTAGGTGAATCCCACAGGAAGGAGCCACAATGGGAAAACTTAAAATAGCAGGCTACTGGGCATCAAGCTGCGGTGGCTGTGAGATTGCGACCCTGGAGATCGGAGAGAAGATTGTCGAACTGGCTCAGGTGGCTGATATTGTATTCTGGCCTGCCCTCGTTGACTTCAAATACCAGGATGTGGAAAAGATGCCCGATAAGAGCATCGATGTCTGCCTTTTCAACGGGGCCATTCAGACTTCCGATAACGAACACCTCGCCAAGCTGATGCGAGCCAAGTCCAAGGTGTTGGTGGCCTATGGCTCCTGCGCTTATGAAGGATGCATCCCTGGCCTGGCCAACATGTCGAACCGGGAGGGTGTATTCCAGCGGGTGTACTTCGATACGGAATCTACTGTCAACCCAAATAAAATCCTCCCCCAGACCAGTTGTAAGGTGCCCGAAGGTGAACTGGAGTTGCCCGAGTTTTATGACACGGTGAGAACCCTGGCCCAGACGGTGGAGGTGGATTATTTCGTGCCCGGCTGTCCCCCCGTGGGAAAGCAGACATGGGCCGTGCTGGAGGCCATCATTCAAGGGAAGCTCCCGCCTCCCGGGAGTGTCGTTGGGGCGGGCAGGCAAATCCTCTGCGAAGAATGCCCTCGAACCAGAGAGGAGAAAAAGCTAAAGGCCATTTATCGCCCTCACGAGATCATCGCGGACCCGGAGAAGTGTCTTCTGGAACAGGGACTTCTCTGTGCCGGAATCGCTACCCGAGAGGGATGCGGGGCGCTCTGCCCCAAAGCAGGCATGCCCTGCACGGGGTGTTACGGCCCGCCGGAAGGGGTCAACGACCAGGGCGCTCGATTCCTGAGCGCGGTGGCTTCCATCATCGACTCCGACGACCCGGTGGAGATCAATCGAATCCTCGATTCGATCCGCGATCCGGTGGGAACCTTCTATCGCTACAGCCTGCCGAATTCCATTCTGAAGAGGTCAGTGATCCGATGAAGAAAATAAGCATTGATCCCGTTACGCGACTCGAAGGCCACGGCAAGATCGAGATTTTCCTCGATGACGCTGGCGAGGTGGCCAACGCTTATGTCCAGATCCCGGAGCTGAGGGGATTCGAGAAGTTCTGCGAAGGGCGTCTGGTGGAGGATTTACCTCAGATCACCGAGCGCATCTGCGGCGTCTGCCCCGAGGCTCATCACATGGCCTCCGTGAAGGCAGTTGATGCAGTCTTTCAGGTTGACCCGCCTCCGGCGGGAAAGATGCTCCGCGAGCTTCTTTACAGCGCTTTCTATGTGGCTGACCACACCACGCATTTCTACATTCTCAGCGGGCCGGATTTCGTCATCGGTCCGGAGGCGCCCCCTGCCGAGCGCAATATCCTGGGAATCATTGCCAAGCTGCCGGAGGTAGCGCTTAAAGTGGTCCAGACGCGGCAGATGGGTCACGAGATTATCGAGATGGTAGGAGGGAGGAAGGTTCACCCCTGCGGCGCGATACCCGGCGGAATGAGCCACGGACTCAAAGAGGATCAGCGCAAGCAGATCGAGGAAATGGGCCGTTCCATGCTGGAGTTTGCCAAGTTGACCATCAAGGTGTTCGACGACGTGGTTTTGGCCAACAAAGCTTATGTCGACATGATTTTGAGTGAGGAATATACTCACCGCACCTACTATATGGGACTGGTGGATGAAAAGAACAGGGTCAACTTCTATGACGGAAAAGTTCGGGTAGTCGATCCCAACGGCAAGGAGTTCATCAAATACTCACCCAATGAGTATCTGGAACATATCGCCGAAGGCGTGGAACCCTGGTCATACCTCAAATTCCCTTATCTCAAGAATGTGGGATGGAAGGGACTCACCGATGGAATCGAGAGCGGCGTTTACCGGGCTACGCCTCTTTCCCGCCTCAACGCCGCTGACGGCATGGCCACTCCTCTGGCACAGGAGCAATACGAGAGGATGTATGCCACTCTCGGAGGAAAGCCGGTTCATGCCACATTGGCCACTCACTGGGCCCGTATCATCGAACTGCTGTATGCTGCCGAGCGCCTGATGGAACTGGTCACCGATCCTGAGATCACCAGCCCCAACTATCGCGTGATTCCGACGGCAACGCCGAAGGAAGGGGTGGGAATTGTGGAAGCGCCACGGGGTACGCTAACCCACCACTATGTCACCGATGAACATGGCGTGGTTCAGCGGGCCAACCTCATTGTGGGGACGACCAATAACAATGCAGCCATCTCGATGTCAGTCAAGAAAGCTGCCCAGGGATTGATCAAGGGTGGAAAGACTGTAACCGAAGGGCTGCTCAACAGGATCGAGATGGCTTTCCGCGCTTACGATCCCTGCTTTGGCTGCGCCACCCACTCTCTGCCGGGACAAATGCCGCTGGAAGTCACCATCCGCAACTCCAAGGGCGAGATCGTCAATAAAATATCGAGGTCCTGAGGTTTCTGAAAAGAGAAAAAAAGGAGGCCCCCTTAGCGAACTGAGGGGCCTCCTTTTTTGTGCGGTGAGATTGCAGGCTGGCTTTGCTTTGTTAGCGAAACCGACCGACGGCAATGTAGATCGCGCCTGCCAGGGCCAAAATGCCGAATAGACTGACGTAGAAGCCCATGGCAACTCCGATAGCGTAGGCTGCCAGCACACTAGTGCCGGCTATTACCTCCAGACCGCGCCCCCTTTTTCGATTGACGCTGCGACTGACCATGTCGCCGATGATCTGCCCGGTGACTAGCACCATCAAGTAGAAGAAGAACAGAAGAGAATCCCCGATAATCCCCAGAACAGCCCCGCAAATACCGGCCAATGCTAGACCCACACCAACTGCCTTGAGATGATCTAAAAACGAGACCTGAAAGATAGGCAAACGAGTAACCTTGGCACAACCGGGACAGCGGGCGCCGACGGGTGTTTGTACAGAGCACTTCGGACAAATAGGTGTTTCGCACTTGCCGCAGCGGAGATTGGTTTCTACCTTTGAGTGGCGTGTGCAATACATCTGATGTCCTTTGTTTTAAGGAGTTTTTCCTGCAAGGCGTTGTTTTCGCAGAGCAACGAGCTGATCGATGGTTTTCTGAGGCACGTCCGTCTGGCCGATTCGGGTGCCATCGCCTTCAAATCCATGATAATCGCTGCCGCCGCAAGGTATGAGGCCATAGCGACGAGCCACTTCGCGCAACCTGGCTATGGTTTCCGAAGTGTAATCTTTGTAATAGACTTCCATGCCGATAAGGCCTGCTTTCTTGAGATTGGGAATAATGGTGTCCAGGCCCATCATCTTCGCCGGATGGGCCAGAACTGCCAGTCCGCCCGTCTTTGTGATCAATTCGATCGTCTCAACAGGGCTTAGCTTTTCCCGCTCCACAAATGCTGGCCCGCCGTCGTCTATATAGCGCTCGAACGCCTCATTGATTGAAGATACATGACCATACTCCACCAGAGCTTGAGCGATGTGTGGTCTTCCGATTGAGGCTTCCCCGGCTATTTTGGCTACATATTCCCAGGGAACCCGAATCCCCAGAGCATCCAGCTTGGATAGCATTTGCTTTCCCCGGCTGGTTCTGGAGTCGCGAAGCAGATTCAGTTTGGTGGACAGCTCAGCGGAGTGGTGATCGATAAAGTAGCCCAGGATGTGCATCTCATCCGGGGAGACATCCGCTCCCATTTCCACACCGGGGATAACCAGCAGTCCGGGAAACTTGCGGGCCTCCTCCAAAGCCATCGCTATTCCTTCAACTGAATCATGATCGGTGATGGCAATGGCAGTCATTCCCAGTTCCGCTGCTCGGGCAACTATCTCTGTAGGACTGAACCGCCCGTCCGAGGCCGTCGTATGGATATGAAGATCGATGTTCATGATTCCGGCAATTCGGTGTCGATGCGCGTGATCCTTGTTGCCCGGCCGCTGTCCTCAATCTCCACCAATACTGAGTTAAAGATAACAGGCCCCTTGCCGACGGATAACATATGGGGCATCTGGGTGAGAAACCGGTGAATTGCACCTTCGGCATCATCACCAATAACAGAATTCTTAGGCCCCACCATGCCGATATCGGTGACGAATGCGGTGCCTTTGGGCAGTACTCGGGCATCAACAGTGCCCACGTGTGTGTGTGTCCCTACTACTGCGCTGACCCGACCATCCAGATACACCCCCAGGGCATTCTTCTCGGAAGTAGCTTCCGCATGAAAATCGATCAGAACGATTCTGGGCTTGGGGTTGCCCTCATTAAGGAGACGATCCATTGCTTGAAAAGGACAATCCATGCCACCCATAAATACGCGTCCCAGAAGACTCACCACCATCACCTGACCATGAATCAGGCTTCCCTTGCCGGGAACTCCCGGCGGGAAATTCAGCGGACGCAAAACAGGAGCGCTACTGCTCCCAAGATAGGGCACGATCTCTTTGTGCTTCCAAATGTGATTTCCCGTAGTGATAACATCTATCCCCGACTGGAATAACTCCTGGGCAGTGGTCGAAGTGATGCCTATTCCGCCGGCGGAATTTTCGCCATTGGCGATGACCAGATCGATCCCTTGCTGCTGGCGCAATCTGGGAACCAGCGCTCTCACCGCCGTCCGACCGGGCTTGCCGATAATATCGCCTATGAAGAGTACTTTCAACTAACCTCTTTTCTGTAACTTACTTGGCATAATCGACTGATCGGGTCTCTCTGATCACCGTGACCTTTATCTGGCCCGGATACTCCAGTTCTCCCTCGATCTTCTTCGCAATGTCTCTGGCCAGCCTTACTGAGTCCAGATCGTCAATCTGGTTGGGTTTTACCAGGATTCGAACTTCTCGACCCGCCTGAATGGCATATGATTTTTCCACACCGGCAAAGCTCTCGGCAATGTTCTCCAGCGCCTCTATGCGCTTCAGGTAGTGCTCAACCGATTCTTGCCTTGCCCCAGGGCGTGCGCTGCTGATAGCATCCGCAGCCGAAACAATGAATCCATAGGTGCTGTTTGTCCCAGTTTCGCCATGGTGTTCAGCAACTGCATTTACGATATCGGAAGACACTCCCAGGCGTTTGAGAATATTCGCACCGATCAATGCATGAGGGCCTTCTACATCCTGATCCACTGCTTTTCCGATATCATGAAGGAGCCCGCCCGTCTTGGCGATTGTCACATCAGCTCCAATTTCGGTGGCCAGTGCCGCCGACAGTTGGGAGGTTTCGAGGCTGTGGCTGAGCATGTTCTGTCCGTAGCTGAAGCGATACCTGAGGCGTCCCAGGGTTCTGACGATCTCCGGCTGTAGCCCCACAACCCCCGCCCTGAATGCCAGCTGTTCTCCCTCTGCCTGAATAGTGGAATCCACTTCCTTTCTAGCCTTCTCCACAATTTCCTCGATCCGCACCGGATTGATACGGCCATCCAGGATAAGCTTCGCCAGAGCGACTCTGGCTATTTCACGACGGACAGGGTCAAAGCATGAAAGGGTCACGGCCTCCGGTGTATCATCCACAATGAGATCAACCCCGGTGGCTGCTTCCAGAGCCCTGATATTACGTCCTTCTCGACCGATAAGTCGGCCTTTCATCTCATCGTTGGGGAGCGCCACTACGGAAACAGTGGCCTCGGTAGCCACCTCACTGGCGCAACGCTGCAAGGCTTCAGCTGTGATGATTCGACTTCTTTCATTAACTTCAGCCTTGAGCTGTTCTTCCACCTGACGCATGCGCTTAGCCAGAGCATCTCGGGTTTCGGTTTCCACAACTCGCAGGAGTTGTTCCTTGGCATCGGCGCTGGACATGCCTGAGATTACCTCGAGTTTCTGTCTCTGCTCTTGCTTAAATTTTTCGACTTGGGCCAAACTGGCTTCAATTTCCCTTTCCTTTTGGCTCAGAGTGCGTTCACGATTTTCAAAAGACTCGACTTTTCGGTCAAGATTCTCCAGCCGCTGACCGAACTTCTTCTCCAGCCGGCTGATCTCAATGCGGCGCTGGCGATATTCGTTCTCCGCCTCCGACTTAATCTTGACTGCCTCTTCCTTTGCCTGAAGGAGTAGTTCTTTTTGCTTTGCCTCAGTTTCCTTGACGAGTTCGGTAGCTTTTGCCTCAGAAATGCGAGCTTTTCTCGATGTCTCAGTTCTGCGCAGGTAAAAGCCAATCGCCCAGCCAGCTACGCTGGCAACTAATATAATAACAATCCAGACTGCTGTATTCATTCTCTATCTCCTCAAAGCTCCCTTACCAAAGTCTCCCCAACGAGGGTTGATATCTCTGTGATGAGGCACATTCAGGCTGCGTCTGACACCCCGTCACAGAGGCATCCTGTTCCCTCTCTGGCGTCAGCTTGCCGCAATGGTAATGCTCAGAGCCGTTGTTAACCCAGTTCCAATAGGATAAGCCAATCCCATGGTCTCGCCAGGTTATCTGCTGTGGGGAAGAGGTTCTATTCCAGCGCAATCAGCGACCCCGCTGGCCTCCCTCAATTGAGAGAGGATATGGATTGAGGCTCGGATTCGGTTTCTTCTGAGGAAGTAATGGCTCCAACAGGGAGTGAGATGGCTCTGATCTGTTTCTCGATCTCTTGAGCCAAGTCTTTGTTCTGACGCAAGTATTCCTTGGCATTCTCGCGCCCTTGCCCCAGGCGAGTCTCCCCAAAGGAGAAAAATGATCCACTCTTTTTAATTATCCCCTGTGCAGCGCCAAGGTCGATAACCCCCCCCTCTCTGCTGATGCCTGAAGCGAACATGATATCGAATTCAGCCACCTTAAACGGAGGAGCCACCTTGTTCTTGACCACCTTGGCCTTCACCCGGTTCCCGGTGATATCGACTCCCTGCTTGATACTATCGATGCGTCTCAAATCGATTCTCACCGAGCTGTAGAACTTGAGAGCTCTGCCTCCAGGGGTTACCTCGGGATTGCCAAACATGATCCCCACTTTTTCCCTGAGCTGGTTGATGAAGATGACGGCGGTTCGCGATCTACTAATGACCGCGGTTAGCTTCCTCAGCGCTTGAGACATTAGCCTTGCCTGCAGCCCCACGTGGGTATCGCCCATCTCCCCTTCGATTTCGGCCCGGGGAACCAGCGCAGCTACGCTATCAATGACCACCACATCCAGGGCACCGCTTCGAACTAACGCCTCGGTAATTTCCAGGGCTTGCTCTGCGGTATCGGGTTGTGAGATCAGGAGTTCATCCAGGTTGACTCCACAGGCATTGGCATATTGCGGATCCATGGCGTGTTCCGCATCAATATATGCCGCCAATCCGCCCGTTTTCTGAGCCTCGGCCATGATATGCTGAGCCAGCGTTGACTTTCCCGCCCCCTCACCACCGAAAATCTCGGTTACACGCCCTCGTGGGATCCCGCCTATTCCAAGAGCCATATCCAGCGCTATCGAACCTGTGGGGATACACTCCACAGTCATTCTGGCCTGAGCCGCGCCCAGGCGCATGATTGCTCCCTTGCCGAATTGTTTCTCAACCTGGCTGATAGCCAACTCCAGGGATTTAGCCTTGTCTGTGGACATTTCCTTCCTTGTTAGAATTCCGAACTGAGTCTTCCCGACAGCTAGTTTTACACCTAGCGAGTATTGCAAACCATGATAACATAGTCCTTTACCATAAGCAAGCAAAAAATTGCTGGTTAGATACAGCTCAGATGCCTTTACAAGCGACATCCACTCACCCATACTGCAGCTTTAACCCTTTACCCTTCAGGCCCTGTGAGATACCATCGTGGCGGATTACAGGAGCCCGGGGATGGGCTATGGTGCTGAACGTGCCAAGGGTGAGACTTTGTTATAAAGGACTGCTGAATCTGATGCTGATTTGCCGGACCCGAAACTGAGGGCACTTCTACGCCAAAATTACGTAGAAGTACGAATTGCATCATCCGGGAGAATCACCTACTCTGAGACCAGAGTGACAGGAAAATGAAGGAATCTAGCCAAGAAAGATAGGTTGGGACAATTTCTCATTTTAAGGCTCGACCCAAGGGAACACACGCAATAAGGAGAACGTCTTGACTATTTGCTTAGAGGCTCCCTGCCGTCACTCTGATAGAGCCTGAATCTGTAGGATACTGCTATGTCAACAAAAAGGATGACTGAGCCAGTGACAAAGAAAGCATCCCCAAAAAAGAAGAAGCCCACCCTGTCAAAGCGGGCTACCAAAGCCGCTACAACTAATAACGAAAGGGAAAATGAAGTCAAGGTGTTTCCCGTTGTGGGTATCGGCGCCTCAGCCGGTGGACTCGAAGCCCTTGAGGGGTTCTTTTCCCATATGCCTCCAACCACCAACATGGCTTTTGTAGTCATTCAGCACCTGTCCTCCACGCACAAGAGCATTATGGGGTCCCTGTTGGAGAAATATACTGCCATGCCGATTCATCTGATAGAAGACGGTATGCAAATTCAGCCCAACCATATTTACCTTAACCTGCCGGACAAGAACGTGGCCATTATAAACGGGGCGCTGCACTTGGTGGATCCGATAAAAAGTGCCCACGTAAACCTCCCCATAGATGCCTTTTTCCGTTCGCTGGCCGAGGATCGCGGTAACAAGGCGATCTGCATTATCCTCTCCGGAAGTGCTGCGGATGGAACCCTGGGGCTGAAGGTGATTAAGGGCGAAGGCGGAATGGCCATGGTGCAGCAGGAAACCCAGGCCAAATACGACAGCATGCCGAAGAGCGCCATAGATACCGGACTGGTGGACTTCATTTTGCCGGTGGAACAGATGGCGGCTGAACTTATAAAATATGTCCGGCATCCGTACGTTGACGACCGCGTAGAGGTACCAGCCACCGGGCATCAATACGAGAACTACCTGGAGAAAATATTTCTCCATCTTCGATCCGTAACGGGACACGATTTCTCAAATTACAAACGGAACACCACCCGGCGCAGGATAGAACGTCGCATGGCCGTCCATCAGCTTTATGATGTGGCAGAGTACTTCCAGTACTTGCGGCAGACCCCGGCGGAAGCCGATAGCCTTTTCCGGGATATGCTCATCGGGGTGACCAGTTTCTTCAGAGACCCCAAAGCGTTCGATATTCTCAGGAAAAAAGTGCTGCCTGATTTGTTGAGTACAAAGGAACCCAATTCAGCAATGCGTGTCTGGGTTCCGGCATGTGCCACAGGCGAAGAGGCTTATTCGATAGCCATGCTTTTGATGGAGGCAATGGAGGAACTCAATCTGCGACTGAATGTGCAGATTTTTGCTTCCGATCTGGATACTGCGGCAATAGATTTTGCCCGCGCCGCTGTCTATCCGGCAAGCATCGCCGCTGACGTGAACACGGAACGCTTGTCCCGCTTCTTCGTTCAGGATGGTGCCAGGTACCGGGTGAAGAAACGGGTGCGGGAGATGGTGGTATTCGCAGTTCATGATGTTATCAAAGACCCGCCTTTTTCCAGGCTGGATATACTGAGCTGCCGCAATCTCTTGATCTATATGGATGGCGTGCTGCAAAAGAAGCTGCTGCCGATCTTTCACCACACTTTAGTTGAGAATGGCATTCTGTTCCTCGGCCCATCGGAATCCATCGGGAATTTCTTCGATAGTTTTGAGCCGGTTGACCTGAAATGGAAGTTTTTCAAACCAAAGGGCAAACTCCCCGAGAGGCGGCTGGAATATCCCGTTGTTCCTTTCCGGACCGGCCAGCATGGCATTTCAGGGGAGGGTGCAGCCGATCCCAATCCGGTTCGAGGGTTGATTGATGTCCGTCTGCTGGCGGAAAAGATGGTCTTTGAAAACTATGCCCCCGCCAGCGTTCTGATCAATGAAAAACACCAGATTCTATTCTTCATCGGTGACACGGAGAAATACCTGGTGCTTCCGACAGGGGAACCGACCCTCAATATTCTTAACATGGCGCGTGATGGTCTTAAATACAAGCTGAGAACAGCTATCCAAAAGGCGGTGAAGCAAAAGAAATCCGTGGTTGAAGAAAACCAGCAAATCCAGTACAACGGTGAGTTGTTGACCTTCAACCTGTCAGTCACTCCTCTTGAGGGAGCAGGTGTACCTCAGGGCCTGATGATAGTGGTGTTTGATGAAAAGACGTCGCTCGGAATAACGGACAAACAGAAAACAAAGTCTGCTGCGGAAAAGGGGCGTAACCCGCAGATTGTGAGCCTGGAACATGAATTGCAATCGACCAAGGAGTCCCTCCAGACAACCATCGAAGAACTCGAGACCTCGAATGAGGATCTCAAGTCAATCAATGAGGAGATGCAGTCGGTAAACGAGGAACTGCAATCGACCAATGAGGAACTCGAGACCTCCAAAGAGGAACTGCAATCAACCAACGAGGAGCTGGTGACCGTTAACTCGGAACTGCAGGAAAAGGTCAATGCGCTTGATCAGTCTGCCAACGATATCGCCAATCTGCTGGCCAGCACCGATATTGCCACTATTTTTCTGGATATTGACCTCAATACAAGGCGTTTTACTCCATCTGCAACCCGGCTGTTCAATCTGATTGATGCCGATATCGGCCGGCCGATCAGTCAGATCACCTCAAATATCCTGTATGAAGGGCTGTATCAGGATGCCAAGGATGTCATTGCCACATTGCATCGAAAGCAAGTTGAAGTACAGACCAAGGATGGAGAGTGGTATGACATGAGGCTGGCACCCTACCGGACTCTGGATAACGTGATTGATGGCGTTGTAATTACTCTGGTCGATGTCACTGAAATCAGGAAGGCGCAAATAGCAGCCAACAGGTCGCAGCAGTATGCCGGTTACATCGCAGCTACCATACGCCAGCCTTTGCTGGTGCTGGACAAGACGCTACGGGTGGTCTTCGCCAACCGCTCCTTCTATCAGGTTTTCAAAGTTACTGCTGGAAAAACCGAGGGACGGCTCCTATATGAACTGGGGGACGCCCAGTGGGACATCCCTGACCTGCGAAAATTGCTGGAAGAGGTGTTGCCGGATAAAACCACCATCGAAGACTATAAAGTGGATCACGAATTCGAGAATATCGGCAGCAAGACAATGCTGCTGAATGCCCGGAGAATCAGAGGAGAAGGAGAAGGAGAGCTGATCTTGCTGGCTATCGAGGACATCACGGAGCATAAACGGGAGAAATAGCGGTGAGCAAGGAAGGGAGTCGGCTCTCCTTTTGGAGGAGAAGCAACTGATGTGGTGCGTTTATCGCGCGGACCATCGCAATGGGAGGTAGGGACATGACAACGAAAAAGGCTAAACCGGCCGGAAGCACACCTCTTCGCCAACAGGCCGAGGCATACACAGATGGGATTGAAATGGACGTCAACGCTATGTCCCCTGCGGATATTGAGAGTCTGGTGCATGAACTGAGGGTGCATCAGATTGAACTTCAGATGCAGAATGATGAACTCCGTAAGATTGAACAGGGGCTGACCGAGTCACGGGCCAGGTATTCCGAACTATACGATTTTGCTCCTGTTGGCTATTTCACCTGCGATAGCCGGGGGAAGATACGGGAAGCCAACCTCACTGCAGCCTCAATGCTGGGTGTGGAGCGCAGGTATATCCTCGGCAAGCAATTCCAGCATTTTGTTGTCAGGGAAGATGGGGACACCCTCTACAAGCATCTCTATGATATCTTCCAGAGGAAAGGCTCCCAGAATTGCGAGGTCCGGCTCAAAAACGGACGCGATGAAGCCCATTTCTATTCCCGTCTGGAAAGCGCTTTGTTCGAATCGGCCAAAGGGCCACAATGCAGGACTGCGATTATCGATATCACCGAGCGCAAACAGGCGGAGGAGCAAGCTTCCAGGGCGATAGAACTCGAAAAAATCGAAAGTTTAAGAAGCGCATTGCTGGATAGCGTGTCCCATGAATTGCGAACTCCGCTGGCGGTTATCAAAGGAATGGCCGATTCACTGGTACAACCTGATGTTCGATGGGACTCGGAGGTAGCACAGGACTACCTCCGTATTATCGATCAGGAGGTCGATATCCTCGCTCGTATAGTTGAAGATCTGGTGCAAATGTCTCAGCTCAAGTCGGGCGTCATCAGTATAATGAGTCAGCACAGCCTGATCTCGACTGTCATGATCAACATCAGGGAAGAATTGCGATACTTGACGAGGAATCATCGTCTGCAGGTCAATGTTCCTGGCAATCTCCCTGTCATCAATATTGACGAAGTTCGCATAGGACAGGTCATCACTAACATGGTCAGAAACGCCGTGCAAAACGCTGGAAAAGGCACGATGATCTCGGTGGAAGCTGCTGCTATGGATGACCATGTAATTGTCACCGTCTCTGACCATGGAATTGGTATATCCTCCGAGCACATCAATAAAATCTTTGATCAATTCTATCGCATAGAGCCCGGCATAGCGCGGCATCGAGGGGGAATGGGGTTAGGCCTATCGATCTGCAAGACCCTTATCGAAAAACACGATGGCCGTATGTGGGTTCAGAGTCAAACGGGCAAGGGTTCCAGGTTCAGTTTCAGTCTGCCGATTGTTGAACATGCGCAACCAACCATAGGCCCCCATGCTCTATAAGGCAAGAAAATACCATAAAGTGACGTGCTCATAACCGAATGAACCACTCCCTGGGCTAAAGCCCAGGGAGTGGTTCATTCGACGGCCATAAGGCACACTAGTAATCTACTTTTATCTAGTCCACTGACTGGTTACTGGACTGTCATCAATGATGTATCAGAATCACTAAACGCAAATAGGCATGAGCAGTCCATAGAAATGAATGGACTGCAACGGATCGCGGACCGTATGTTTATAGAATCATGCTTGGTTGCGATTGCACCCAGAGACTCGGTGTTGAACAAAACAGAGGCAGAAGAGAGCTTCTTGCTAAACAGGTTGTGAACAGAAAGAAAACTCGTGAACGAAACTTTTGCGGAAATTAACTATAATTCTGAAGCTGGTTTGAATAGGCGAAATGGACGAAGTTTTGATTAATGACTAAAACAGCCCGTAAACCAACTTGTAACTTTGACCTCCAAAGTGCTACAATTCTGAACGTAAATAGCCAACGTAGCTCAGTTGGTAGAGCAGCTGTTTCGTAAACAGCAGGTCGTCGGTTCGAATCCGACCGTTGGCTCCAGACAAAAGCCCCTACATGAACTTCTGTCTGATCTCTCTCCCGAATCTCTTCCTATCCATCTGCCAGAACACGGCTATTGCAATCGAGATCACCAGGGCAATAATCGCAATAATCACGGCAATAACAATGCCGGCAGCACTTGCTTTCTCCCCTTTTTCCCCCTTCTCGCCCGCTGGACCCGTCAGCCCATTTGTTCCATCCAACCCATCGAGACCGTCGCGACCATCAGTGCCCATCGCACCATCCTTACCTGATGGCCCCACTTCTCCCTGTGCGCCTTTCAGCGATATGACTTTGAAAGAAGCCTCAGCGGTATTTCCGCCTGCATCGCTTGCCTTGATGACATAGTCGCCGGGATCGGTAGTGGGGGCTACGACGAGTGCGGAAAACCTGCCCACGCTGTCAGTAGTGACAGGATGCGGGACTGTGGCAAGAATTTCGTCCTGCCAGGTAAAATCAATCTCAGAGTTCTTCGGGAAACCCTCACCTGTCAAGATGGCTGCAACCCCTTCACTCGGACTGATCTGTACACTCCTGAGAGGAAAGGCCTCCAGATTGATGTTAAGGTTTCCGCCTCGTTGCCACGGAACAGATTGGATGGCGCCATATTGCTTTTCGCCCACCGTGAAGGTCACAATCTTGCCGTCGTAGATACCCAACTCCACCTCAAGCTCACCTTCAATATACATGTTGTACAGTGAATTTACCGTTGTGGTGGATTTGACTTCAACGGAACCTATCCATGCCTTTACAATAGTCCCGTCGGGGACATTTACACCACTCAACTGTACCGAGCCATAGAAACCACATACCTGTGGCTGAGCGGCAATTGAGCCGGGCAGAGCCAGAAGTGCCAGCAAAACAAGGCATCCGATCAAGGCAACATACCTGCACATACTCCCCTCCATATGGATTTTGCGGCGGGCAGCTTCCTCAGCCCACCGGAGCTTTAGCGATTGATATCCAGACTTTCTTTGATATTAAATCTACACTCTTGCGTTCCACCGGTCAAGTAAGCAAGATTCGCCATGACCCATGGGCTTTTCGCTCAAGTATCCTGCAATTCAGGTGATTCCTTGTCATTGTGAGAAACTCACGGAGATAAAGCAATCTGAGAGCGCGTTAAAAGCAGAGATTGCCGCGACCCGGTTTCGTCGGGACTCGCAACGACAGGACGTTCGCCCTGAGCTAGTCGAAGGAAGCGAAAACACAAGCGAGGAGCCTAAAAATAGACGAGCGCTAGAGGTTGAGCTTCACCACTTCCATAAAGGCTTCCTTTGGAACCTCTACGTTGCCGACCTGCTTCATCCGCTTCTTGCCCTCTTTCTGTTTCTCCAGAAGTTTGCGCTTTCGGGTGATATCGCCGCCGTAGCATTTAGCCAGAACGTCTTTGCGCTTGGCCGGAATATCAGCCCTGGCGACAATTTTGCCGCCTATCGCGGCCTGAATAGGCACCACAAACAACTGGCGGGGAATGACTTCCTTGAGCTTATTGACCATGGCCTTGCCGATATCATGCGCCTTATCCGGCGGAACGACGCGGCTGAAGGCATCCACCAGCGTTTGATTGAGCAGGATGTCCAGCTTGACCAACCGCGATTCACGGTAGCCCTGGAGTTCATAGTCGAGCGAGGCATAGCCCTGGCTGCGGCTCTTAACCTGATCGTAAAAAGTGGTCAGTATCGATCGCAGGGGCATGTCGTATTCCAGCTTGACGCGCTGGCCGAGTTGCCCCACTGCCTGGTGCCCCAGGTATTCGGTGCGCTTGTAGACACCCCCGTTATCCATGGACAATTCCATCAGGGGGCCAATGAATTTAGACGGGGTAACGAGGGAGATGGCAACCCACGGCTCTTCCACCTTCTGAATTTCAGGGGGCGCAGGCAGATCGCTGGGATTGGCAATGATCAGCATCTCCCCATTCGTCTTGGTCACCTCATATTGAACACTCGGGGCCGTGACTATCAGGGCAAGCCCATATTCCCTCTCAAGCCGCTCACGAACAATATCCAGGTGCAAAAGGCCGAGAAAACCGCATCGAAACCCGAACCCAAGGAGAGGACTGGATTCCTGAGTGAACGAGAGGGAGGCATCATTGAGACTGAGCTTTTCGATAGCATCGCGAAGCTCAGTATAATCGCCCGCCTCGGTAGGATACATACCGGCGAAAACCATCGGCTTAGCAGGACGATACCGTTCAAGGGCTTGCTCGGCGCCATCGGATATCGTGGTTACTGTGTCGCCGACGCGACATTCCCCTACATGCTTCAATCCGGTGGCGATATAGCCCACATCCCCAGCCGAAAGTTGGCTCACGGGACTGGGTTCCGGAATAAAACGCCCAACGTCCAGCACTTCCATCTCTGTCCCCTGTGCCATGAGACGCAAATTGTCCCCTTTTGCAATGTGACCATCCACCACGCGGACGTAAGCCATCACCCCTTTGTACGAGTCATAGTGAGAATCGAAGATGAGCGCACGGAGCGGTAAATCAACATTGCCGGTTGGAGGCGGAATGCGGCGGACTATTTCTTCGAGAAGTGCGGGCACCCCCTGGCCGGTTTTGGCGCTGATGGAAAGCACGCTCTCTGCATCGTACCCCAGCACGCTGTCGATCTCATCGAGGACGCGATCGACTTCAGCGCCCGGCAGATCAATTTTGTTCAGGACCGGGATCACCTCCAGGTTACGTTCCATCGCCACATAGATGTGCGCCAGGGTTTGTGCCTGGATTCCCTGCGTGGCATCGACGACCAGCACCGCTCCTTCACAAGCAGCCAACGTGCGGGAGACTTCGTAGGAAAAGTCCACATGGCCGGGCGTATCGATGAGGTTGAGCCGATAAGTTTTGCCATCCTTGGCTGTGTAGTTGAGGCGAATGGCTTTGGCCTTGATGGTAATACCGCGTTCTCGCTCCAGGTCCATGCTGTCCATCACCTGCTCCCGGATTTCCTCGTTACGCATGGCGCCGGTGATCCCGATCAGGCGATCGGCTAAAGTTGATTTCCCATGATCAATATGAGCAATGATGCAGAAGTTTCTCGTTAAAGCTTGATCCATAAATCCTCACAGTCCTACCTATTCCGGCAGAAACCGCCAGAAGACCTCATTTCCCAAAAGACGTCCGCGCCTCGTCAGGCGAAAGCCATCGTCGCTGATTTCCAGAAGGCCCGAATCGACCGTCTCCTCAATCTGACGGCCGAATCGGCTGAGCACGTCAACCCCGAATCGTTCTCGCATATCGTCAAACCGGACGCCCTCGCTCAACCGCAGTCCCATGGCAATCGCCTCCCAGATGCCAATTGCCGGAGTGATCTCTTCATCCGTTTCGGGTCGGTAACGCTCCCCCAGCCGAAACACCTTCAGATATGCGTCCAGATCATTGGTATTGGCAAAACGGTGGCCATCCAGATAGGAGTGAGCGGCAACGCCGATTCCCAGATACGACATGCATCGCCAGTATACCATGTTGTGTCGGCACTCTGCACCCTCCCTGGCCCAGTTCGATATCTCATAGTGAACGTAGCCCTCCGATGCCAGATAGTCCTGGGCGGCTTCATACTGTTCGGCGGCATGATCAGGATTAGTTGGCGGCAGCTCTCCTTTCTGAATCGCCCGGGTCAGAGGCACGTCGCCTTCAAGCGTGAGAGGGTAGAGAGAAAGATGCTCCGGCCCAAGACGAACCGATTCCTTGAGCACGTCCATCCACCTGCCCAACGGTTGGCCGGGTACCCCGTATATCAGATCGAGGCTCACGTTGGTAAATCCGGCCTTCCGGGCAAACTGAACCGACTCGATTGCCTGGGCTGCAGAATGAATACGACCCAGTCGAACCAGGGTCTCGTCATCCAGGCTCTGAACACCGAGGCTCAAGCGATTGACTGAGAGTTTTCTAAGAGCCCTCAGATGATCTTCATCAACAGTGCCGGGATTGGCCTCCAATGTTATTTCCGCCGATCCCTCCACATGGAAGAGTGCCCGTATTCTGGCCATGATCCGACCCAGCAGGTCAGGAGAAAGCAAACTTGGTGTTCCTCCTCCAAAGAAGATGCTCCCAAGGCGTTCCCCTCTGGCGCGCTGGGATAATTCTTCTTCCACGGCATCAACATAGGCGGGAATATCGGCGTTGCGCCCGGCAAAGGACACAAACGAACAGTAGGAGCACCGGCTTTGACAAAAGGGGAGATGAATATAGAGCGCAGTGTTCTCGATCACTGGAGTCGGCTGCTGGAGAAGTTGGGTTCGATTTTCGATGCCCTAAGTATACCAGAAGCTGTTCCGAAAAGATTGTTCTGTGATTTCTCATACCAGCAGGCTCATTCCCCCAAATCCAGTCCAAGGTCTGATATGATAACCTTTAAGGAGACCGAAATGAAATTCAATGCCAGCACTGAAATTGACGCTACTCCAGACAAGGCATGGGCACTGGTCAGCAATTTCGAAGAATGGCCTCAGTGGATACCACAGCTGAAGAAAGTTGCCAAGGTTTCCGATGGGCCGATCGGAGTCGGATCGCAGCTTTTGATTGTTGCCAGGTTCATCATTACGGTTAAATTGTTGATGACTATAACCAAGTTCGTCCCGGGGCAAATCGTGGTAATGGAAGGAAAGGTGCTGGGGACCAGGATGACGCGCTACTATTCCCTGGAGCCAGTCGGTCAAAGAGCAAAGCTCGACGCAGGCGGCAATGTGTCTGGGCCACTGTCGTTCATGGTTCGGCACGGCGGACAGAAGCTGTCGGAGACGATCGCCCAGGCGCTAAAAGAGCGGATAGAAACCCTGATCCGAAGCGGGGCAGACGCCTGAACAACCGCCGCTCAGCCCCTGTAAATCCGCTCATTTGACAGATGACGAGTTTGGAGAGTAGGATTCAATCTATAAGTGAGAGCTAGATGGACATCTGATGCAGGCTGAGTTGATCTATAACCCTTACGCCGGACAAGTGGTCGTCAGGCGAGAAATGGAGGACGTGATCGCCCTCTTAAAGCAAAGGGGATGGGTTGTTAGTCTGTCGGAGACCCACCGGCCGATGGAAGCAGCCCAACTAGCCAGCGATGCGGTGAAACGCGGTGCAAAAGTGGTTATCGCCGCCGGTGGCGATGGCACGGTCAATGAAGTCGGCAGCGGGTTGGTGGGCACTGATGTGGCACTGGGGGTACTCCCCCTAGGAACGACCAATGTCTGGGCCATGCAGATGCATATCCCCACCTTGAATCCAATGCGACCCGGCACCAGGGTGGCCAAAATGGTGGCGGGCCTGGAGGAACTAACCTCGTGGCCATTGCCTGCCAACTACCACAAGAAGATGCTCCTTAATGCCGCCCAGGTTCTGGTTGAAGGGCGTACCGTTGCCATAGATGTCGGCGAAGCCGCCGGACGATACTTCCTCATGTGGTTGGGAATCGGCCTGGATGCCGTAGTTGTCAAGAAGAGGGCTCTGGGCAGCAAAAGATTATCGGGCTCTTTGTCTTACATCGTTCCTGCATTAGGAACGCTCGGCCGGTATTCCAGCGTGGACATCACGATGACCCTGGACGGAAAGGTCATAAAGGCCGATTCATCCCTCGTCGTTGTCAGCAATATTCAGCTCTACGGCGGCATATTTCCTATTGGGGCAAAGGCTCATGTGAACGATGGCAAGCTGGATGTGTGCATCTTCAAAGGGGGAGGGGTTCTCACCCTGACGCGTCATGCCTGGAAGGTACTCTCCCGCCAACACCTCCAAGACCCAAAGGTAGAGTATTGCCAATGCAGCCAGATCGTAATTGAGTCCGCCCGTCCGATGCCGGTGCACATTGATGGCGATCCCTTCATGGAGACCCCCGTGACGATTCGTGTTTTGCCTTCAGCACTCAACGTTATCGTACCTTCTGATGCGCCGCATCGACTGTTTGCTCAGTAATCGTCTCCCCTTCTTGGAACCATTGCTCCATTGTGCCATACTGGAGAAGGTCTGTGTGGATTCCAATTATCCGCCGCTGGCAAGTAATCGTGCAAGAATTGATCACAGATTCCATCAACCATAACCGTGGATAGTTTAAACTTCGTTTCTGTTTTCCTAATAGCCGTTGGACTCTCTGCAGACTGCTTCGCCGTGGCTATCGGTGGCAGTGCATCCATGAAAACCTTCTCCGCTGTTCAAGTATTCCGCATCTCCATCGCCTTCGGAGCAGCGCAGGCCCTGATGCCCGTGTTCGGGTGGCTGGCAGGTCGAACTGTGGTGGATATCATATCGGCCTACGATCACTGGGTGGCTTTTGTCCTTTTGGCGGCCATCGGCGGGAAGATGATCAGGGAATCGTTTCATTCCAGAGACGTTCTGGGCCAGACTTCCGATATCACCACGGGATTCCCACTTCTGGCGCTATCAGTGGCAACCAGCATTGATGCCCTGGCAGTCGGCTTAACCTTTGCCTTCCTCGAAGTCAATATCGCTCTGGCTACTGCAACAATCGGTATCGTCGCTTTTATGGCCACAGCAATGGGTTTCTTTTTGGGAAAGAAGGCAAACCGGCTGGTCGGGAAAGGGGTGGAGACTTTTGGCGGGTTAGTCCTTATGGGGATTGGTTTCAGGATTGTATTGACTCACATGCTTTAGCTGCCAATGCAAAACCCAAACCTGCCCGTTGGCTTGAAGCAAAAAACCTCACTGCGCACTCTCTCGATTGCACCATTCAACAACAGTCTGCGCTTCGGTGATTGAGAGCGGGGAGATGATATGAAGAAGCCTCCCCGCCCCCATGCTCGATGCACGGATGCGGAGAGGCTTCTTAAACACTGGTTTCAGATGAAGTCACTCAGAAGTTTCTATCCCGGAGTCTCTGCTAATCACCAGGTGCAGCAAGAGAGACACCAGCACGGACAGCCTGGATAAGGGCCGCCGGGGCAGTGAACAGCGCCATCAGGTGCACAATATCATTTAGCCTTCGGCCTAAACCATCCCATGCATCATCAAGAGGCGTAAAGGGCTGTTGGGTACCAATCAGCACCAAAGCTATCGCTGCCACCAGATAGGGCATGATTTCCCGGCCGGTGATATTGAAGCAACCGACCAACAACCCCATGATGCATAGAAGAAGGATGATGCTGCTGTTGGTGGGCCACCAAAGACCAGCGATGATGCAGATGAAGTAGCCCAAAAGGAACGAAATTGCGGCCGCCATGGCCAGTAATGACGTGACCCCGCCTGCCTGTCGATTTTCTGCTGACATGTGATTCACCTCCCAAAAAGATTTACTGATCGCAAAGATACCATTGTCTTTGTCTTTTGTCAATACGGAGACACGATGATCGCGTTCGACACCCGGCCCTCACCCTTTCCATCATGGTGGATACGCTTCCCAACACGTCAACATGACGATGCCTCCATGGCATTCAATAATCCGAAGCTTCGGGACGGTTGAAGCGCCGGGGCCTGAATGTGACTGAAGTGGGCAGTCGGGTCGAGATGACTGCCGACGGAGTGGATGCTGCGATATCTTCACTTCATGTGGGCCAGTCATCTGCTAGCCCAACTTCCGCAGTTTCGAAGCTGACAGGTGCTTCTCCCGAACGTAAAGTTGGTACTACATTGCTTTAATTTTCATTCGCTGAGGGAGGTGCAGCCCAAGCATCTGGAGGAGAACTGCCT